>CAYNOM010000070.1:9235-15837 GCA_964398415.1 uncultured Polyangiales bacterium
GTGGCGCATTTCGGAGCGGGTGCCTACTCTAGAGGCATGAAATGGATCGTCGGACTGGACCTGCATCCTTCGAGCCTGGGCGCGACGCGTTTCGCGCGTTGGCTCGTCGGTCACGAAGGCGAGGGGCAGAGCGAGCTCGTCGGCGTGCACGTGTTGACCGACTCGTACGTCACCCACACGCTGGCTTACTATTCACTCGCGGATCTGACGGCGCGTGCGGAGCGCGCTGCCAGTAGCTCGCTGCGCGACGCCGGTGCCGACGACGTGGGTCGGGTGGCCTTGAGTCGGGGCATCGATGTCGTGCGCAGCCTCGAGGCGGCGCGCGTTTATCATCACGGCGACGCGCTCGTGATCGGGCGTCAGGCCCACCGCACCGAGCGCGCCTTCGTGCGCCTCGGGTCCATGGCTCGCGGCGTCTTGCGCAACGCCGAGGGCCCGGTGATCGTCGTACCCCCAGATTTGGTCGAGCCTGGCGCTGGTCCCATCGTCATGGCCACCTCGGCGGAGGCGGACAGCGATCTTGCGCTCGGTTTCGCGAGGCGACTCAGCACGCTCACCGGGCGTCCCCTGCGCGTCGTGCACGCGGTGCCCGATCCCGACACCTATCTCGCCTCGCACTACGTCCACGCCGACGCCCTGTCGCGACTTCGGGATGAGATGGCCGAGGCAGGCACACGTCGGGCGCACACCTGGGCGGCACACCAGAAGCTCGACCCCTCAGAGCTCACGATCCTGCGCGGCGACACGGTCGAGTCGTTGTGCCGCTTCGCCCGTGAGGAAGATGCCGCGTTGATCGTCACCGGCGCGCGCAGGTTGCCGCTCCTCGACCGCGTCGTGCTCTCCAGCATCAGCTCGCACCTTGCGGCCTATGCGGGCTGCTCGGTGGCCGTGGTGCCGAAGGCCGTCGCTCCCGAGCGCTGAGCCCTAGCCGACTAACCTGGTGTGGCTAGTTTGTAGGGGCACCTCGCATCACCATCGCGAGTGCTTGTTTCCGAGACCAACCTCGGGGGAGGCAGTCATGAGTCTCATCAAGCGAGATCAACCACGGCTGTGGGATCCATTCAAAGAGCTCGAGGATATGTCGACTCGACTCAATCGTTTCTTCGGACGCTCGATGCTGAGTGGGCAAGAAGCCCTCACCGGTTTCGATTGGGCGCCCTCGATCAACGTGAGCGAGACGCCCGAGTCCTACCTCGTGAAGGCCGAGGTGCCTGGCGTGAAGAAGGAAGACCTCAAGGTCGAGCTCGAAAGCGGCGTGTTGACCATCACCGGCGAGCGCAAGCACGAGCAGCAGCACAAGGACGAGAAGTTCCACCGCGTCGAGACGAGCTACGGTAGCTTCATGCGCAGCTTCAACGTGCCGGAGAACGCACGCCCCGAAGGCATCGAGGCCACGTACAAAGACGGCATGCTCACCGTCAAGATCGGAAAGACGAAGGACGCGCCCAAGGCCCAAGCCAAGCGTATTGCCATCAGCTGACGGACCCAGGCCTTCAGTCCTGCGCAAGCGGGGCGCCTGCTCGTGGGCCGGCAATGCGAAGCGGGGGCCCTTGTGGGAGCCCCCGCCATGTGTTCGTACCACTTTGCGTACTGCGACGCGTGGCGCGAGATGGCCGCTCAGCCGGCGCGCCCGATGCGGTGGTCGATCTGGCGTTGCACGTTGTCGAACGCCCGACGCATCGCTGCGTAGGCGCTCTCGTGATGCGCCTCTGCCGTCACCCGCGCGTGGCTACGTCCCACCGTAATCTCGACGTGCGCCCTGAACGGCACTCCCTTTCGATGATGCTCGGCATTGGGTTGTTCCACGACGACGTGACAGTTGGTCGCGTCCGGAAAAATTGCGCGCAGGCGATCGAGGCGCTTCTCGGCGAGCTCGGTGAGCGATTCGCTGGACGCAAGATGCCGAAACGTGACTTGCAGACTCATGACGGTCCTCCTCATTCCTCGGGCAGGTGTACGCTGAGCACTGGTACCGTCGCCGTGCGCACGACGCGCTCGGCCACGCTTCCCAGCAGAAAACGGCGGAAGCCGCCTCGTCCGTGCGTACCCATGACGATCATCGCTGCGTTGATTTCCGCAGCTCTGTCGGTGATCACTTGGGCGGGATTGCCCTCGAGCAGTTTGGTGTGGGTGTGAATGCCCGCGATCGAGAGCTCGTCGCGATACTTCTTGAGCGCGGCCTGCGCGCGGTCAGTCAGCTCGGCCACGTAGGTGGGGCTGACGGTGATGGCCGAGTCGGGCAATGCCAGCACGGGAAGCTGGTAGGCATGGAGCAACTCGACTTCCGCCGACAGCGCCTTGGCGAGCTCCTGGGCTTTCGCGACAGCTTGTTCGGAGCCCTTCGAGAAATCGACGGGGCACAGGATTTTGGTTGCGTTGGACATGATTTCCTCTCGCGCAGAGCTTTCCCAGCCACGGGCCACGCACCGTGCGGCCGGGACGGTATCACCAGAAGCGCGCGACTCAAGGCGCTCGCACGGTCATGACCGGGATTTTGCTGGTGCGCACCACGCGCTCCGCGACGCTTCCGAGCAAGAGGTGGCTCATGCCGGTGCGACCGTGGGTGCCCATCACGATCAGGTCGATCTGGTCTTTCTCTGCTGCGGCGCAGATCGCCTCGTGCGGGGTGCCGCGCACCACCTTGGACGAGACGGCGACGCCCGCGTCCGAGAGCGACTCGGCAACGCCTTTGAGCTTCAGCTTCATCGCAGCTTCGTACTCTTCGACGATCGAGGGGGGGGCGTAACCGCTGCCTTCGGCCAACGAAAACGCCGGCTCGCTGAGGACGTGCACGAGCACGAGCTCGGCCTTCGTGTCTCGGGCCAGCTCCTCGGCCTTGCGCGCTGCAGCAGCCGACGTGTCCGAGAAATCGACGGGACTCATGATGCGTTTGATCGAGGCCATGTCAGCTCTCTTTTCCGAACTCGCCGGGGCGGGTTCTCATTCCATGCAAGGTGCACGACTCAGGCCAAAAGCCACGGGGCTCACACCCCCCCAACTTCGCGCGCCACGCGCACTTCCCCGAAGGCAACTGCGCCTGAGCCCGCGCGTACGTTGCGTGACGCCTGCATTATGGCGCAAAGGTTGCGCCACGTCCCGCCCGCGATCGCCGAAATTCCCTAATGGCTCTTGGGGTCTAGCGCAGTAAACAGTGTTGGTGTGGATGCTGCAGTGCGCCACGCCAATATGGCCAGACCGCACGCATCCAACCGCTCTTTGTGGCCCAGGGAACACGGAGCCTGGGTGGAATTGCTCGCTCCCCTTTCCACCGCCCTGTTGTTCGTCCGCCCGTCTTTGCCGGCCCTGTGCTTCGCATTTGCGGCCCTGTCGGCGTTCCTCGCCCACGAGCCCTTGCTGGTGCTCTTGGGGCGCCGCGGCGCACGGCTGCGGTCCGAGCTCGGTGACCGCGCCAAGCTGCGGCTCGCGGGGCTCTGCACCTTGGGTGCGGCGCTGCTTGCGCTCGGCCTCAGCCGCGCGCCTGCGTCGGTGCTCGTGACCTGGGCTCTGCCTCTCGCGTTGTGCGGGCTCGCTGCGGTCGCCGTGTTGCTGAACCAAGAGCGTGCGCTGTGGGCGCAGGTGTTGATCGCGGCGGCGCTCACGAGCTTTGCCCTGCCGGTGCTCGTGGCCTCTGGCGTGAGGCCCGAGCTCGCGCTCGCGCTGTGCGGCCTGTGGTCGGCCATCCACTTGATGGCGACGCTCACGGCGCGCGCGGTCGTGTATCGACGTCGCGTTGGCGAGCACCTGCTCGGCTGGGCGACGGCCACCTCCGTGGGCGTGCTTGCGACGACGGCGCTCCTGTACGGCGCGGCCAAGCTGCCCCTCGCCTGGAGCCTTGCACCGGCTCCGCTCGCGCTCGTCACCTTCTTGCTCGCCTTCGGTCTGTTCACGCCGCGCACGCCGAAGCCACTCGGCTACGCGCTGATGACCGCCAGCATCGTGGCCTTCGTGCTGTTTGGTGTCGGCTTCGTCGATCCTCTGACCCTGTGAACGCGCACCGCGCACAAGCCTGCTTGAGGTGATTTCATGCCCTTTCCCCGTCGCTTGCTTTCGGATGTGGCCCCCGTCGACGTCGACATGAAGGTGGTCTCGGGCACGATGCCCAAGGACATCTCCGGTGAGATGTTCATCAGCCAGCCCTTGCCCAAGTACAAGGGGCAGCACGCCTTCTACGGAGATGGGGTGTTGTATCGACTCTCCCTCGAGCCCGGCAAGCACGGCGCAGGCCCCGATGAATACGCATTCCGGCATCGCGTGCTCGACACGCCTTCCCATCTGCTCCGTGAGAAGTCGCCGCCCAACACATTCCGCAGCACGATGCTCGGCGTCTACTCGCCCTACGGCTACTCGAATGCCGTCAACACGGCGCAGGTGCCCTGGGGCGATCGCTTGCTCGTCACGTGGGATGCCGGGCGACCGATCGAGGTCTGCCCGCTCACGCTCGACTTCAAGCAGGAGATCGGCCACTACGAAAGCTGGGGCTGCTTTGCGCCCTACGCCGCGTTGCCGATGATCCCCACTCCGGCCCATCCGGTGGTCGATCCAGAGCGCGGCTGTCTTTGGACCTGCGCCTACAATCCGGCCACCCAGGCGGTGTGGGTCGTGCGTTACGACGCGGGCAAGGAGGTGAAGCGCTGGATCATGAAGGGCGCCAAGATTCCGCAGTCGGTGCACACCGTGTCGCAGACGCGCAACTACGTGATCGTCGTCGACAACGGCTATCGCATCGATCTCGGTGAGATTCAGGGCAAGGAGCGCACGGTCACGACCGAGACCAGCGAGCCTGTGTACCTGATCCGCAAGGACGATCTCGAGCGCCTTCCGTCGGGCAGCGAAGTCGACGTCAAGACCTTCCGCGTCGCCCCCGAGACGATGCACTACTACGCGGACTACGATGACTCCCACGGGGTGAGGGTGTTCTTCGAGCACTCGACGGACAGCGACATCGCGATGTCGATCCGTCCCGGCGACGTCGACTGTTG
This sequence comes from uncultured Polyangiales bacterium, assembly GCA_964398415.1. Classification (GTDB taxonomy): domain Bacteria; phylum Myxococcota_A; class Polyangia; order Polyangiales; family DASUME01; genus DASUME01. The sequence goes on from CAYNOM010000070.1 coordinate 14,215, forward strand.
GGGGCGGCCCATCGATCCTGCACTCTCCGGGATGTACGGCCTGGCGCAGAGCGCGCCGTGCGTGACGCTCGTGCAGTTCGATCCCGAGACGGGCAAGGTCACCGAGCGCGCCCGCTACGCCGATCCCACGAAGATCTGGAACGTGCAGACGAGCGGCATGGACTGGAGCTTGAAGGGCTTGCTCAAGCCCACGCTGCACCACGTGATGTACTTCGGTTTTCGCCCCGAGGGCATCACCCAGCGGCAGGTGGAGCTCTACAAGTCGCGCGTGGACAAGTCGCTCTGGCCCGAGCACGAGCAGCCCTGTTGCCTCGCATCGTTCGACTGGAACAATGACCTCAAGCCGCGCTCCACCTATCAGTGGAAGCTCGACGAGCTCGCGACGACACCGAGCTTCGTGCCGCGCAACGCGGGCGTGAATGGCGACGCCTACGAGGGGCCGAATCCCGGCGGTCACGACGGCTACGTGTGCGTGCCCGTGGTGCGCGACGACGGGTTTCGCATCGACATCCTCGATGCCAACCAGGTGGGCAAGGGCCCCGTGTGCTCGCTCGCGGCTCCCGGCCATTTCGTGGGTTTCATGATCCACTCGAGCTGGATGCCCCAGGCCAAGCGTGCTCCCGACGTGGAGCGCCTGCGCTTCTCGGACGAGCTGAGCGAGCTGCGCATGAAGGCCTTGAGCCCCGAGCAGAAGCGGAGCGTCTACGAGGTGGCCGAACAGCTCGATGGCAGCGCCCGGGCTGCCGAGTAGGGCCGGGCTCACACAACCCTCCTGACGTCGGTGCGGTTCGGTGGCAGGATGCGCCGCCACACCTGAGGGAGAGCCATGGCCGATCAGATCATCTTGGGCACGCGCAAGGGGACCGTGATTCTAGAGCGCAGCGCGGGCCGCTTTCGCCCGCGACCCATCGCACACGCCGGTGTCTCGGTCAGCTATGCGGCGCGCGACCCACGCGACGGAACGCTCTGGTCCTCGCTCGATCACGGTCATTGGGGGCCCAAGCTCTCACGCTCCCGTGACGGAGGTGCGACCTGGGAGGATGCGCCTTCGATCAAGTACCCCGAGGGAGCGCGCTTCGTCGCGCAGTACCTGCCCACACCCGACGAAGATCCCGAGGCCGCGGCCAAGCGTCCCGATTACAAGGACGCGGCTCTGCTCAAGGTCTGGTACCTCGAGTTCGGCACGGCCCAGCAACCGGGCGTGATCCACGCCGGCACCATCCCCGGCGGGCTGTTCACGAGCCGGGACGGCGGTGAAAGTTGGGAGCTCAATCGCCCGTTGTGGAATCACGAGAGTCGAGGCGGGGATCTGTTCGCGGGGGATGCGACGAGCGAAAACCTCTGGGGCGGCACGCCGGCAGCCGTCGCCTACGGAGAGTTCGCACCGGGCATCCACTCCATCGTCGTCGATCCCCGCGATGCGGCGCACATGTTCGTCGCGGTGTCGTCCGCAGGCGTGCTCGAGACGCGCGACGGGGGCAAGACGTGGCACGGGCGCAATCGCGGCATGCTCAACGACTACTTGCCGGACCCACTTTCAGACTGGGGCCACGATCCGCACTTCGTCACCGCCTGTCGCAACGCGCCCGAGCACATGTGGCAGCAGAACCACTGCGGCGTGTT
>CAYNOM010000071.1:0-15820 GCA_964398415.1 uncultured Polyangiales bacterium
CTCGAAGGGCGCGTGCTCGCCGTAGCCCTCATCGCCGATCCGGAGGCGCTCGTTGTAGACGTTTTCGGCCGCGGGGCCCTTTTGCCGATTGAGGTTCAAGTCGAGCGTGACCGAGGAGCCATCGCCGTTTCCATCGTAGCGCAAGACCACGTGGACCCATGTCCCCGGCTTGAAGGGCACAGAGCGGATCTCCCGATCGAAGTCCGAGGAATAGGAAGCCGCGCGCACCTGAAGGTTTCCGTCAGAGGTCGGCTCGGTATAGAGAATGAAGCCCGGTCTGTAGCTGTACTGGCTGGTTGTGCCGATGATCTGGGAGGTGCCCGCCGACGCCTTCAGCCACATGGACAGGCTGAAGTCCGCGCCGCCCTTACCGAGCTGCATGCAGCCTGCGTCCTTGACGTCGATCGATTGGTCATTGCCAATGCGCAGGGCCGCTGCGCCTGCGGGGCCCGAGGTGTTGGTGATGCCCGACGAGCGCGCCTCTGCGGCGCTCGGGTCCGTCAAGAGCACGCCATCGCAGCCCGTGACGCGTGGGAGGGAGCCTGTACCAGGGCACGCCTGCGGGTCGCCTCCTCCGCAGGTCCCCTCGGGGACGCCGCAACCGCAGGCGCCGGGGTCGGTCTTGTTGGGATCGTTGGGACAGCTGTCGCCGCCGCCGTCGCCGCCATCGGAAGAGAGTTGTTCTCTTGGGATGACCTCCTTGGCCTGGCTTGCGCTCGACCACAGCAGCTTGGCCACGGCATCACCGCCGCTCTCGAAGTACTCCATCTTGACGGAGTAGATCTTTCCAGCCTGAAGCGAGATGGTTCCGCTGTCCTCCGTCTCTCCGTGTTCCGTCCAGTTGTCGATGAGAAGCTTACCATCGATCCACAGTCGAACGCCGTCGTCGGAAACCGTGTAGAACGTATACGTCTGAGTGTGCTTGGGCGTGACGAAGCCCGTCCAGCGCACGCTGAACTCGTCAGCATTCAGAGTCGGGTCCGGTGAAGCTCTCCCCCAATCGAAGCTCACGCTGCCATCGGTGCGGACGATGGCTTGTTCGGCGAGGTTCACGCTCTTGAAGTAGGTTCCCTTGAGCCCGCCTTGGCCCGGGGATGGAGGCTCAGTGCCCGTGCCGCACGTGTAGTTGACGGCGAGGCGCTTGCCCACGCCGCTGCATGGGTCGCCAAACACGTCGTTGCTCGCGTTGACGCTGCAGCGCTGCTTACCGACACAGGCCGCCTGCACTTCTTGGAGAGACGAGGCCGCGTGGCAGGTGCCGATGGAGAAGCCCTTGGCGCAAGTGCCCTTCGGTGCTCCGTAGCTCGCGAACGTGATGCTCTCGATCGTGCTTCCAGTGGGGCAGGAGAGTGTGGCCGTGCGGCCTTCCTTCGCCGCTTTGCACGCGGTCGTCGCGGCCTTGGCCTCGAGATCATCGACGCCACCGTCGGCGTCCTGCATCGCGTCATCGACGGAGAACGCCGGTGCGCAGGCCGCGAGGTACGGTACTCCCGTCCCGAGCACCCACGTAAGAACAGATTCCCTCTTCAACCAGCGCTGCATGGACGACCTCCGCGGTGGCACCGCCACTCACACGGTGAGGTCTGTAAACACGCTTCGTGCCATCGTCCGCAGGTCGCGAGTCGTCCCGGTTTTCCTCGACGTTTCGTGCGCGGAGGCAGAGGCCCGGACCGCAGGTGTGAACCGGGCCGTGACGCCTTGTAACCGAATCGTAGTCACCGCGCGGCACTAGCGCGCGTAGTCGTGAATGATGCGGCTCACGGTGTTGCAGGGGCGGCACAGCGCGGTCGCGAGACCCGAGTTGCGGCGGGTGCGTCCGGCGACGGCCTTGAACACGGGGCCGCTCTCGTCTTCGTCGCACTGGATGCAGTTGTTCAGCGTGCCGTCTTCGTTGTGATAGCTGGCGTTCAGCGCACCGAGGCACGGGACGAGGCACTGGTTTCGGGTGTGCCGGGTGTTGTAGTACCAGATCTGTGCGCAGGGCCGTTGGAAGCCCAGCTTTTCCAGACAGGCAAGGTGATCGTCCATGGGCCCTGCGATGTGATCGAGCCCGCACTGCCTCACGGGCGTCGTGAGATCCGAATTGCGGATGTACGCGGCGAGGTCTTTCAGGGGAGAGCACAGGCCGCAGGCGCCAGTGTGGGTCACCGTGCCTCCAGCGCGGGCTGCCGCCTCGATGCTGTCGAAGCTGACGAGCCGATAGGCCCTCGCTTGGGCGGCGTCCGGCACGAACGCGCAGACCGTGTCCGGGCCAGCGCTTTGCGCCTCGGCCTCGTAGGGGTCACTCGTGAGCTCGGAAGGGGGATCGAGCTGCGTCCACGCTTCGAGCTCGCGGAGGTCGTCCTCGGTGTAGTCGGGAGCGCGAAATACGCCGTCGCCGCAGCTGCACTCGGGCTTGCACTGCTCGTCCGTGAGCCCGGTGTTTGGGCCGGGGCGGCCAAACATGCCTTCGCAATCCGAGGGGGCGCGAATCACGAGGCCGCCGCCGTCGGACTTGGTGGGCGGACTCATGGCCCCGTCGGAGGCGTTGCCGCCGCCATCCCGCGGGCTCGGGGCGAAGCTCGCGTCCATGCCCGGAACGCCTGCCTGTGCGTCGCTCGATGGAAGCGTCGTGGAGGTGGTCTCGCAGCCGACCAAAAGCAGACCGCACAAGGGCAAGAGGCGAAGAAGGTGCATCATCGTTACGGCTCCTACCACCTGCGGGCAGCACCGGGCAATCTGGACCTGCGTGGCGCGATGTCTCACCTCACACAACGAAAGCCCAGGAACGTGTTTTGGTAGCTCGTGCCGAAGTAGACGCCACGCTGGGTAGCCGTCCACGCGCCCAGGAAGCTGCCACCGCGCACGACGCGATTGCTGCCAGTCCAAGCACTACCGTCGTTCGGGGCACCGTCGTAGTTCGCGTGCCAGCCATCGAGCGTCCACTCGAAGAGGTTACCCACCATGTCGCACAGCCCCTGCGCGGTGTTGCCGGCCGTTTTCGAACATACGGGCCACGCGTTGCCCGTGCCGCAGCCGTCTCCACCGAGGTTGGTGATCGCGAGGTCGCAGCTCGCTGGATCGTTGCCCCACGGAAACGTCGATGCCGTGCCCTGCGAGCGTGCGGCGTACTCCCACTCGGCCTCGGAGGGCAAGCGTCCACCGCTCCAGGCGCAAAAGGCCACGGCCTGGTCGTGACTCACGCAGTTGACCGGAAAGTCGTCGAAGCCTTGCGTCGCCCAGTAGCATCCATCGCCCCAGCTTCCGGGCGCCGTGCACGCGCCTTCGTCCATGCAGGCCGTGAACTGCGCGACGGTGACCTCCGAGCGAGTCATCTCGAAATCCGGCAGCGTCACGGCGTGTACGGGTTGGCTGTTCGCTGCGGAGTCCGAGCCCATGTCGAACGTCCCACCCGAAAGCGCGAGCCACGTGACCGTGAGCGAGTCGGGCGGCAAACCTGCGTCGCCGGGGCGCATGAGGCGGGACGCGTCCGGGTCGGACGCGCCAGCATCCGTGGTTTGCGCCGGCGCGCTAGGCGGCTCTTCTGCCGGCGCCTCAGGCTCGAGCGCCGACCGCGGCGTCGCGCCTTCATTGGTGCGCGAATCGCCCACATCATCGTGCGTGATGCGCGCAAAACCGATGCGGCCGCACGCGGAGGCGAAAAGCAGCAGGAGTCCAGGTACGACGAGGTACCCGCGTCTGTAGCTGCGGCACCGCGGAGCCCGTGCAGGAGAGGACATCCTCCTCGGACGCTATCGGGCTTGGTCGAGGGCCGCAACGCGCAACAGGGGCTTGTGTCATCCAGCGTGCGTTGTGGCGAAGGCTGCACGCGAACCAAGGGTGCGCATGCAGCTCAGCGTGGGCGCAGGCGTGCCACCGTGTAGTTGCCGGGGCCCAAGAGCAGAAGGCTCAGCATCAGCACGAGGTACAACAGGGCAGGCTCGAAGGAGCCTCCGCGTCCCACGAAGGGATCGCCGCGCTGCACGTGCATCCAGACGGCATAGGCCATGGTGCAGGCGATGCCGAAGGCGCTCAGCGAGGTGAGCACACCCAGGGCGATGCCGAGGCCACCCCCGAACTCGGCGAGGGCTGCGAGCCCCTGCAGCACGGCCGGGGGTGGATTGGGCGCCCCGTCCATCCAGTGCAGCGGGTTCCGAATCTTCGAATAGCCGTGGAACATCATCGCCACGCCACACATCACGCGAATCATCAAGAGGGCCAAGTCTGTACGTGCTGTCGTGCTCATGGGGCGGTTGTAGCAGTATCATGGGCTCCAATGACTCACAGCGTCTTGGTGCTCGGCGGAGGGGTCGCCGGGATGACGGCGGCTCACGAGCTCGCCGAACGTGGCTTTCGGGTGACCGTGCTCGAAGCCAACGCGATCCCCGGAGGCAAAGCCCGCAGCATGCCTGTGCCCGGTACGGGCCGTGATGGACGGCCCGACTTACCCGGCGAGCATGGGTTTCGCTTCGTCCCCGGCTTCTATCGGCACCTTCCCGACACCATGCGTCGCATCCCCTACGGCGATCAGCCGAGCGGCGTCGAAGGCAACCTGGTGCGCACGCGTCACGCGCAGATCGCCCGCACGGGGGCGCCCGATCCCGAGCTCATGGCAGGCTTTCCTGCGTCGCTCCGCGATGGCCTCTCAGGCATCCGCGCGCTGCTCACCACCGACTGGGGCCTCGCGCCCGCGGAGGTGGCCGTCTTTCTGCAGCGCATGCTGGTGTTCGCCACGTCCTGCGAAGAACGACGCATCGAACAGTGGGAGAAGGTCTCGTGGTGGGACTTCGTGCGCGCCGGCCACATGTCCGAGGCCTACCAGACGTTGCTCGCCAAGGGCATGACGCGCTCCCTGGTGGCCGCGCGCGCCGAGCACGCCAGCGCACGCACCGTGGCGAGCATCGCGCTGCAGCTCTTTCAGGACATGTGGCGCACCGATGGCACCTTCGATCGCCTGCTGAACGGCCCGACCAACGAAGTGTGGATCGAGCCTTGGCTCGAGCACCTCGTGCGCCTCGGTGTCGACTATCGCCTTGGTCAGCGCGTGACGGCGATTCAGATGCGAGGGGGGCGCGTGAGCGGCGTCGAGGTCGAGCACGGCGGCGCGCGCCACGTGCTCACAGCGGACGACTACGTCTGCTGCTTGCCCGTCGAGAAGCTCACGCCGCTCGTCACACCTGACATGGTGCAGAGGGAGCCTTTGCTAGCGACGCTTGGAAAGCTCGAGCTCGAGTGGATGAACGGCATCCAGTTCTACCTGCGTCGCGACGTGCCGCTCGTGCACGGGCATACGGTGTATCCAGACACGCCCTGGGCGCTCACCTCGGTGTCGCAGCAGCAGTTCTTTCGGCGTCCGCTGAGCGAGTATGGCGACGGCAGCGTGCAGGGCTGTCTCTCGGTCGACATCTCCGACTGGCGCACGCCGGGCATTCTGTTCGGAAAGGCGGCGAGCGAGCTTCAGGATCGGGATCAAGTCCGGCAGGAGGTGTGGGCCCAGCTCAAACGCGCGCTGCACGACGATCATACCCACGAGCTGACCGACGCCGATGTCGTGACCTGGTTTCTCGACCCCGCGATCGTCATGCCCAACCCCTCGCGCGTCACGAATCTCGAGCCGCTGCTCGTCAACACGGTCGACTCCTTACGTCTCCGTCCCGATGCGATCACGCGCATCGAGAACCTGTTCCTCGCGGGGGACTACGTGCGCACGTTCACGGACCTCGCGACCATGGAAGCTGCCAACGAAGCCGCACGTCGCGCGGTGAATGGCATCCTCTCGGCGCGGGACGCGCGCGCGCCGTCCTGCCCCATCTGGCCGCTCGAGGAGCCCCTCGTGTTCGAGCCGGCACGAAGCTGGGATTACGCGCGCTTTCTGCGGGGCAAGCCGCATCTTCTGTGCGGCTGAGCGCGCGCTTGGCGGGCCAGGACAATTCTGGCATCATCTCGCCCGTTCATCGTTATCTCGCCAGGATCGAGTGAGGCTGTCAGGTGTCTTCTGGACTGTCGTCGACTCCCTCCAGTGATGGTGTCGGCCGAGTCATCCAGGGGCCCGACGTCGGTTCCCGCTTCGAGCTGCTCTCGCTGCTCGGCACGGGCAGCTTTGGGTCGGTGTACGCGGCCCGCGACCGCACCTACGACACCAAGGTGGCGCTCAAGCTGCTGCATCACTCGAGCGCTGAGGCTATCTATCGCTTCAAACGCGAATTTCGTGCACTTCGCGACCTGCGCCACCCGAACCTCGTGCGCTACGGCGAGCTGCTCGAGCACGAGGGGCGCTGGTTTTTCACGCTCGAGCTCGTGTCCGGGTGCTCGTTGCTCGAGTACGTGCGGCCCCGGCCCGACGCCCCCGCCGACGCCGCGCGCATTCGTCATTGTATGCGAAAGCTCGCCGAGGGCCTCTTGGCCCTGCACGCGCAGGGCATGGTGCATCGCGACATCAAGCCCACGAACGTGCTCGTCGACGCGCGCGGCCGGCTCGTGATCCTCGACTTCGGGCTCGTGGCCGACGAGCAGGAGGGCCTGGGCGCCACACGCAACGTGGTGGGCACCGTGGCGTACATGTCGCCCGAGCAAGCCACGGGGGAGCCGCTCACGCCCGCCTCCGACTGGTACGGGGTGGGGTGCATGCTGTACGAGGCGTTGACGGGCCGCATGCCCTTCGAAGGGGGCGCGCTTCAGGTGCTGCTCGAGAAGCAGCGCTCGCAGCCGACGCGCCCCTCGATGCTTCGCGCTGGCGTGCCGCCCGATCTCGAAGAGCTGTGTATGGGCCTGCTCGCGACCAAGCCCGCGCAGCGCGCGTCGGCGCGCGACGTTTTGAGAGCGCTCGATGCCGTGCCGAGCCATGTGCACCCGTCGAGCCTGGCGCACGCCGGCAACAAGGCGGTGGTGCCTTTCTTCGGACGCGACGCCGAGCTCACGCTGCTCGATGCGGCCATGGAGCAATCTGCGCGCGGCGAGAGTGTGGGTGTCGCGGTGTCCGGCGAGAGCGGCATGGGTAAGACGGCCCTCGTCAGCCAGGCCGTGTCGCGCTTTCGGGAGCGCCATGCGAACGCGGTGGTGTTGTTCGGACGCTGCTACGAGCGTGAGTCTGTGCCCTACAACGCGTTCGACGGAGTGATCGACGAGCTGACCCGCGTATTGCGCAAGCTGCCTGCCGAGCGCGTGAGCCGTCTTTCGCCGCGGCGCGCCGAGCTCTTGCCGCTGCTGTTCCCCGTGCTCGATCGCATTCCTGCCCTGACACGCGCTTCGCGCGGCGTCATCGAAGACGATCCGCAGGCCCAACGCAGCGGCGCCTTCGCAGCCCTGCGGGAGGTGTTCCAGCGATTGTCGGACGACGTGCCACTCGCGATCGTCATCGACGACCTGCAGTGGTCGGACGACGAAAGCCTCGCGCTGCTCGAGGAGCTCGTGCGCGCGCCCGATCCGCCACGCCTGTTGTTGGCGGTGACCCTGAGGCCGTCCGAAGAGTGTCGTCCGGCGGTGGTGCAAGGCCTCGAGCGCGTGTTCGGTCACCTCGACCGTGCCCAGCACCTCGCGCTGCGCGGGCTTCTGCCCGACGATGCCGTCGAGCTTGCGCGTTTTCTCAGCCGCCATCTCTCGACCGCTCACCAAAGCGGCGATCTGCGTTCGCTGATCGAGGATGCAGGGGGGCATCCGCTCTTCATCGACACGCTGGTGCGCTCGCAGCGACAGGCCGAGGACGAAGAGGGGCAGCGCGCGAGCGTGGAGGAAGCGCTGAGGCACGTGGTGGCGGGTCTGAGCGTCGATGCACGTGCTGCGCTTCAGGCGATCTGTCTCGCGGGCGTAGGGACCAGTCTCTCCGTGGTGGCGCACGCGACCCATCTCACCCCAGAGCACTGCGACGAGGTGATTCACGAGCTTTTGGGCAAGAAGCTTGTGCGTCCAGAGAAGCGGGACGCGGGGCTCGAGGTCGAGTCGTTTCACGATCGCGTGCGGACGGCCGTCGTGCGCGCCCTGCCCGGGGCGCAGACCCGCGATCTGCATGCACGTCTCGCCGAGGCGATGGTGGCGGTCGGACGGGCCGCGCCCGAGCGCGTCGCCGCGCACTTCCGTGCTGCGGGCCGAGATGCGGATGCCTTCGCTTACGTGCGTGAAGCGGCGCAGACGGCTGCTGCGGCCCTGGCCTTCGATCGCGCCGCACGTCTCTACGCCGAGGCCATCGAGCTCGCGCTCGAGCCCGAGCTTCAGCTCTACGAGGGCGTGGCGCAGGCGCTTGCGAACGCAGGCCGCGGCGCCGAGGCTCAGGTGGCCTACCGTAAGGCGGCCGAGCTCGCGGACGGCGCAGCCAAGCAAGAGCTGTTGCGTCTCGCCGCCGAGCAGTGCCTACGTGCGGGGTTGCTCGAGCCGGGGCTCGAGCTCGTCACTCAGGTGCTCGAAGGGGCAGGGGAGTCGCTGGGCCGAAGCCCCCGGTCCGCCGTGCTGGCCCTATTGTGGGAGCGCAGTCGCCTGTTCGCGCGTGGATTCGCCTACACGCCCAAGGACGAGCAGCAGTGCGACGCACAACGTCTGCGCCACGTCGATCTGCTCTGGTCACTCGGTGTCGCGCTGAGCAGCACGGACCACGTTCGCAGCACCGCGCTGCTTACGCGCAGCCTGCGCGCGGCCCTGTCGAGCGGCGAAGAGCGACGGGTGAGCCGTGGTCTCGCCACCGAAGCCATCTCGCTGTCTGCGATCGAGGCGCCGCCCTTCAAGCGCATCACGCGCCTGCTCTCCATGAGCCATGGGCTCGCCGAGCGGCGTGGCGATGCCTACACCCGCGCTTTTCACGACCTGTGCTCTGCGGGCGTGGCGCTTGCAGCGCGCGACCAGTACGCCGAGTGTGTCGAGCACGCCTCGAGCGCCCAGCGCCTCTTCGGCGAGCAGTGCCGTGGCGTCGCGTGGGAGCTTGGTCAGGCGCGTCTCTTCGAGCTCGGCGCGCGCGCCTTTCTCGGCGACTACCGAGAGCTGCGCACGCGCAGCGAAGAGCTCATGCGTGAGGCCCAAACCCACGGGGACCGGTTGGTCGAGCGCTCGATCGCGACGACCGCGCGCACCTGGGCCCTGCTCTCGGAAGACCGCCCCCTCGCAGCCCAGCACTTGCTCCAGCAACACCAGGGACAGGGCGAGAGTCTGCTCGTGCAGGATGTCTTTCGCGTCTGGAGCGAGGCGGTCGTGGGCCTGTACCTGCGCGACAGAACCCTGTTGTCGCGCCTCGATGCGGTGATGCCCGCCCTGTCAGGCTCGATGCTCCTGCGCGTGCGGCTGTTTCGCGTGCAGTTTCACGCCTGGCACGCGCGTGCCGCGCTGCTCTGCGCGCGCGAGACGAGCCGGCCCGAGCAGGCGCGCTTGCTCAGGGTGGTGCAGGGTGACCTCAAGGTCTTGCGCGCGTGCCAAACCCATCAGGCCCTGTCGCATGTGGCTCTGATCGAGGCGGCCAGCCACAGGCTGCGTGGCGACGAGCGCGCTGAGCTCGAGGCGCTTTCGCAGGCGCACGCGCTGTGGCAGGAGCGCGCCTGCTTGCCGTTCACTTCTGCCATCGACTTGCGTCGCGCCAAGTTGCTCGGAGGCAGCGAGGGGGAAAGCCTGAGGGTGCGGGCGGCCGCGTTCTTCGAGCGTGAGGGGGTGGTCAATCCCCGACGCCTGTCGGCGGTCTTCGTGGTCTGAAGAGGAGAGAGCATGGCGGAGGGGACGAGCGAGACGTTCATGGACGGGGATCTCGCCTACTACAAGCAGCGCGCCGAGGCGCTCTTGCCGCCCGAGAGCGACGTGGTCGCGCGAAATCGGGCCATCACCGCGACCTACGCAGAGCTCTACCGAGGCAGGCGGAGCCTGTTCAAGTGGTCGGGCATGGCGGCCTTTGCTTCCCATCGCGTCGGGATCGCGCTGCTTCCGTTCGAGGTTTCCGCGTGGCTCGGCCATGCTGCGCACTTCGTGCCGCGCCACCCAAAGCTCGCGGCGTTGGACGACGTCGACGAAGACCTGAACCTCCTGCGCGTCACCAACAACCGCGTGTACGAGAGCATCGCCTGGGCGCACTTGGCCTTCGACGAGCTCAGGGACGATGGCGCGCGCGTGCTCGATCTTACCGAAACACAACCCGAGCTGCGACTCTTTCGTAGCGGCTTCGAGCGCCTGGGACGTGCGTCGCGGCGCCTTCGGCAGGGCGAGCCCCTGCGCGTCGTCCTGCCCGAGATCTGGCGTGGCAACACGGAGCTACTTCGCTTCGAGCAGGAGGTGACGGTGCAGGCCGGATTCGATCGCTTTCGTCCCACCTTTCGCACCTTTCTGACCTGGGCCATGAGCATGGAGTTCGATGGCGACAACCGTAAGCTCGACCTCGACACGTTGAGCTACTTCCCATCGTTCATGTGGACGTCGGGCCTGTCCGTGCTCGCGAAGACGAAGTCTGTGCCGCGCGTGTCCCGTCTCGAGCATCGCTGGCACTGGATCGAGCACCGGCTCTTGCCGCTCTGGAAGCGTGTCGATGCCGATCCCGACGTAGAGGCCAAGATGTTGCGCCTCCAAGCGCTCAAGGATCCGAGCCTTGCGTTGACGCGTCGCGTGCTTGCGCCGCCGCTGCGCCAGGCGATCCAAGCTGATCTGCGAGTAAGCCGGGGTCGCGCGTCGGCAGCTTACAGCGTCCGCGTTGGCACACGTAGGCGGTAGTGCGGCCGTCGATCGGCTTCTTGTCAGCGACCCACGCCATCCGGTTCGCAAGCGCTTTCAGCTCGTCGCCCGTGCCGCGCAGGACGACCGAGCCGGGAAGGTAGGTGCCACGCACGCGAGGGGTCAGTGGATCGCGCGTCTCTCGGCTCGCCAGCACGATCACGATCTCGAAGGGATCGCTGAGCAGGTCACTCGCCGCGGCGGCGAGCATCGGCACAGGGCCTTGACCGAGGCGCTCGCGCAGACCCTCGAGGAGGCTCGTTGCACGCTCCCAGAAGTCGGCGCGGCCGGTGAGCTGGGCGAGCCGCACGAGGTTGTGGGCGCTGAGCGCGTTGCCCGAGGGCTCGGCCCCGTCGGTGTCTGGCACGTCTCGATACAACAGCGCCTCCGCGTCCACGGCGCTGCGATAGTATGCCCCCTGGGGCGCGCGGTAGTCGCGGTCGAGCTCTGCCTGGAGGCCCAAGGCTCGGTCGAGAAAGCGCACGTCGAGGGTGGCTTCGAACAGCGCGAGAAGACCCGCGATCATGCCCGCGTGATCGTCGAGGAAGGCGCGAGCCGCAGGCACGCCATCGCTGTGGAGGAGGCGGCCCTGGGCGTCGCGCAGACTCCTTTCCACGTGCTCTGCGGCGCGCATGGCGCGGGTGATGTAGGTGGGCTCGTCGAGCGCGAAGCCTGCGCGAGCGAGGGCACGGATCGCCAGGCCGTTCCAGCCGCTCAAAAGCTTCGTGTCGACGTTTGGCGGGGCTTTCGCCTCACGCAGGGCCATCAGGCGTGAACGAAGGCGCTCCCGCTGCGCTTCGAAACGCGAGAGGGGCATGCCGAGCGTGCGCGCGATGACCTCGTCGCGACGCTCCGGCGTCAACACGAGCCTGTCTTCTTCCGTGTGCGCCTGCAGAAGAAAGCTCGCTTCTGCGAGCTTCAGCATCGGTTGGGGCAGCGCTGCCTCGAGCTCGCGGCGCGAGAAGGTGAAAAAGTAGCCCTCGCTGCGCCGTCCCTGTGCGTCTGCACTATCGGCATCCGTCGCCGCGTAGAACGCGCCCTCCGGTGAGCCGAGCTCGCGCAGCATGGCATCGAGCGTTCGTTTTGCCGTCTCGGCAAACAGCGGATCGCCCGTCAGGGCGTAGGCGTCGATGTACACGCTGGCGAGCAGCGCGTTGTCGTAGAGCATCTTCTCGAAGTGAGGCAGCCGAAAGCGCGCGTCGACCGTGTAGCGGTGAAAGCCGCCCCCGAGCGCGTCGAAGATGCCCCCGAGCGCCATGACTTCGAGCGTCTTCTGCAGAGCGGCGCGGGCGTCTCGATCGCCGCTGCGGGCGGCGCGCAGCAAGAGCTCGAGGCTCGGGGCCTGTGGAAACTTGGGTGCGCCATGAAACCCACCGTGCTCGCGATCGACGCTCGAAAGGACCATGGCCGTCTGTGCGCGCACCACGGCCTCATCGGGCAGCGTGCCACGCGCTTTGGGCGTGGCCTCGAGGGCGAGACTCGCGACGATGCCCTTGGCGCGCTCGACCACACGTGCCGGCTCACGCGCGAAGCGCTCGACCAGCTTGGGCAACACCGTGAGTAAGCCCTGGCCCCGCTGAGCGCTGTCGCGCGGGGGCAGATAGGTGGCCGCATAGAAGGGCTCTGCTTCGGGGGTGAGCACGAGCGTCATGGGCCAGCCGCCCTGCCCACGCAATGACACGAGGGCGCGCATGTACACCTCGTCGACGTCAGGGCGCTCTTCGCGATCGACCTTGATGCAGATGAAGTGCCGATTGAGGAACGCTGCCACCTCCTCGTCCTCGAACGACTCCTCTTCCATCACGTGACACCAATGGCAGGTGGCGTAGCCGATCGAGAGAAAGATCGGGCGGCCCTCGCGTTTTGCGCGCTCGAGCGCCTCTTTGCCCCACGGCTGCCAGTTGACCGGGTTGTGCGCATGCTGCTGCAGGTATGGGCTCGTGGAGAGCGCGAGACGGTTCGTGTAGCGAGGACGGCCATCGGGCAGAAGGTGCTTGGAGCGCGCGACGCCCGAGTTGGGGGCCGCCTGGGCGAGGCGCTGCTCAAGTGCGGCGTCGACTTGTTCGATGCCCGGCAGCGCTGGATCTCCCACGCGCGGGATGACAGCGCTCGGCTTCGCCTCGTTTTCGCCTGTGGCCTTGCCTCGAGCCGTGCGCCCGTGTGGTGTTTCGCAGGCCGAGAGCAGCAGCAAACACAGGCACATGGCGTGCGTTGCCCGCGTGCGAAGGGCACAAAAGCGTGTAGTCTCGGAAGGCGAAAGGGACATCATGAGCACGACTCCGAAGGCACCTCAGGTTCACGACGATTTCGTCGCGCGCTATCCCAAGCTCGACCAGGCCTGGGACTTGATCCGGCAGGCTGGCACCGAAGGCCCACTCGACGACAGGACCCAGCGTCTCGTCAAGCTCGGGATCGCGCTCGGTGCCATGCGTGAGGGGTCGATCGGCTCGAGCGTGCGCAAGGCCAGGGCAGCAGGCATTTCGCGCGACGAGATCGAGCAGGTCGTCGCTCTCGCCGCGGGCACCCTCGGTTTGCCCTCGACGGTCGCCGTCTTCTCCTGGGTTCGCGACAAGCTCGACAAGCGCTGAGCCGCCGCGCTAGCCCTGGACGAAGCGCAGGGACTTCGGAGACGTGGGGCAGGCTTCGATGCAGATGCCGCAGCCGATGCAGCCGTCTTCGTCCACCTGCGGGCGTCCGAGGCGCAAGCTGAGTGCCTGGGTGGGGGTCGGGCACAAGCCGCGGCAGGCGCCGCACTCGGGGCCGAGAAACGGCAGGCAGCGGGTGGCGTCGACCACGACGTGTCCCAGCTTGGGTAAGGTCTTCGGCTCCACGAGCGCTCGCGGCTCGCATACCTCGATGCAAGGAAAGCCCTCGCACATGTGGCAGGCCCGTCGCTCGGGCTGAAGGAGCGGCGTACCCACGAGCTCGGGGCTCGCCTTGCCGTTGAAGACGAAGAGTGACTGATGGGGGCAGGCGTGCACGCACAGCCCGCAGCGCGTGCACGCGTCGAGGAAGGCGGGTTCGGGCAAGGCGCCGGGGGGTCGCAGGGGCAGGTCCTGTGTGGGGCCGAGACCTTCGAGCGCCTTGGCCGTCTCGAGCGCGGTCGGAACCATCTTGGAGATCCAGGCGCGCCGCTTCATCGCTCACATCCTGCCGATGCGCATGTTCATGTCCATGTGCATCAGCCACAGGCCACAGACCGAGATCAAGACCATCATCACGGGCATGGTGGCCAGGCTCTTGAGCGCGTCCTCGCGCCTTCGGTACAGCTTGTGCCCGATGTGATGGGCCACGATGATCCCGAACACGTGGCCTATCAGGATCAACCCCACCTGGAGGTACCATAGGAGCTCTTCCCCGATCAGCGAGCCCACGTGCATGCTCGCGGTTCCAAGGTAGTCGGTGCCGTGTCCCAGGGGGTCGCTCAAGAGCGGCACCACCTCACCGCC
Source organism: uncultured Polyangiales bacterium (assembly GCA_964398415.1). Classification (GTDB taxonomy): domain Bacteria; phylum Myxococcota_A; class Polyangia; order Polyangiales; family DASUME01; genus DASUME01. The sequence continues at coordinate 14,094 of CAYNOM010000071.1, forward strand.
TTCCATCAGTAGGTGCATCAGGTTGTGGGCGAGGTGATAGAAGAGGGCCACCGGAAGCAGCGAGTACGCATAGCTGCGAAACAAGGTCTGGGTGGTCACCCCGTTTTGCGCCCAGCGCGCCGACAGATGACAGGCCAGGACGTACAAGAGCACAGGGATGGCCGTGGCCACCGCCATCGCGAGCGTGAAGGCCACGACCCGTGACACACCGAGCGTCACGCTCGTCCACTTCAGGATCGAGAACGCCCCTGGCTCGAAGCTCTCCCAGGTGGGCGTCATCGACAGCCCGTGAAACAGGGTGAGTGAGAGGAGGGCCACGGCGAGCCAGGCCTCGTCGAGCCGCGGCACCCGGGTGGGGCTACGCAGGTCTGCGCCGAAGGGCCGTAGGTTGATCGCGACATTCTGCTTGTTGCAGCTCTTGATGCACTCGGTGCAATGGGTGCAGAACGTGGCGTCCTCCACCGTCTTGAGCGAGATGCCCGTGGGACACGGATAGCCGCGCTCGTTTCCGTGCAGGCAGTCTTCGGTGCGGCACTTGGCACAGACCGAGGCCTTGTTGGCACGGATCTCGACCGGCGAGACGTTCGAGTAGATGCCGCAGATGCGCCCCACGGGGCATACGTGCTCGCAGAACTTCTTGCCACGAAACAGCAGCGCGAAGCTCACCGCGAGCCCGGCCATGCCGAGGCCCATGTAGGCGGTCGAACGCGGGTCGGTCGTGACGCCGTAGCCGAGCTCGAGCCAGGTGAGAAGCGTGAAGAGGGCGATGGCGGGGTACACATTCTTGGCCCAGTTTGGGAAGGGCAGGTCGAGGCACAGGGGCTCATTCTTCTTGCTGAGGCGCAGGCGCGAGACGAGATTCGCGAGACCATCCCAAGGGCAGACGAAGCACCAGGCCGAGGCGAACAGCAGCACGGCGAAGATCAGACCCGCCCACCACACCGTCCATACGGCGATCGGGGCGACGTTGCGCACCCTGCTGCCGACGAGGCCAGCCCACACGAGGCCACCGAAGGCGATGAGGCTCAAGAGCTGCGGCAGGCTCTGAAACCAGCGACTTCGTACGAACCGATAGACCTTACGGTTCTTGATCAAGTTGAGCCGAAAGCCCCGCGCCTTCGACGCGCCCACCACCTCGACCCCGACGAAGGTAAAGGCGATGAGGCCGCCGATGCCAGTCAGAAAAAGCCAGAGCGGGATGCCGCCCATCACCATGACCGCGCCCCCGTCTTCGGTCTCGTAGTGGGCCATGGTGCAGTTGAGCATGCCGCAGTCGGGGCACTTGACGCCGCGCGTGGGGATCTCGATGCTGGCGAGCTCGGCGGAGGCGACAGGCTGGGCGTGTACAGACACGAAAGGCCCCGCGAAGCTCGCGAGCAAGACCAAGGACGTGAGCGTCACGGTCGCGCGCGTGACCTTCTTCTTGCGGCGCTTTCGGCCGATGAGGGCGAGCCCGAACAGGCCCACGATTGGTGCTGCAAGCAGAACGATGAGCGCGTAGGGCACGCTGTCGCTCGCCAGGTCGACATAGAAAGGCAAGACGAGCGCTTGCCCGGCCGCGTGGGCCACGAGCTCGTAGCGACCCGACTCGGGCAGCGTTTCGCGTGTGGCGTAGATGGCCTCGAGGTCGACCCCGAGACGTTCGAAGCGCGACACGACCTCGCCGTTTCGCCGTAGCTCCACGTCGAGCTCGCCGGTGTAGTTGCGGTCTTCTTTGAGATTGTACA
>CAYNOM010000072.1:0-15780 GCA_964398415.1 uncultured Polyangiales bacterium
CTTCTCCGGCCGTATCCTCGAGATCGAAGGTCTTCCAAACCTCAAAGTCGAGCAGGCCTTCGAGCTGTCGGACGCCACCGCCGAGCGTTCGGCCGCGGGCTGCACCATCCGGCTCAACAAGGAGCCGGTCATCGAGTACCTCAAGTCCAACGTGGTGATGCTGCGCTGGATGATCGCGGAGGGCTACGGCGACGCGCGCACCCTCGAGCGTCGCGCCCAGGCCATGGAGAAGTGGCTCGCGAACCCCGAGCTGCTCGAGCCCGATGCAGACGCCGAGTACTACAAGGTGATCGAGATCGATCTGAACGAGATCAAGGAGCCGCTCCTCGCGTGTCCCAACGATCCCGACGACATCAAGCCCCTGAGCGAAGTGGCCAACACCAAGGTCGACGAGGTCTTCGTCGGCTCGTGCATGACCAACATCGGTCACTTCCGTGCCGCAGGGCGCATGCTCGAGCAGTACGGTGAGCCCGTGCCCACGCGTCTGTGGGTGGTTCCACCCACGAAGATGGATCAGGCGCAGCTGATCGAGGAGGGCTACTACGCGAAGTTCGCGATCGCAGGTGCCCGCACCGAGGTGCCTGGCTGCTCTTTGTGCATGGGCAACCAAGCACGCGTGGCGCCGGGCGCGACCGTGGTCTCGACCTCCACGCGAAACTTCCCCAACCGCCTCGGCAAGGGCGCCAACGTGTTCCTGTCGTCCGCAGAGGTGGCAGCCGTGGCGTCCATGCTCGGACGCATCCCGACCGTCGAGGAGTACATGAAGTACGCGTCGGAGCTCGATCACATGGCCGGCGACGTCTACCGCTACCTCAACTTCGATCAGCTCCCGTCGTTCACCGAGCGGGCGAAGTCGGCGAAGCTGCCGCTACTCCACGCCTGAGCCGAGCCTGCGAGCCCTCGCGCGGTCAGCACTCAGCGCTGGCCGCGGACGCTGCAGCGGGCGCGCTGATCGGGACTACACGGACAGCCGCCGCCGGGACCGCCGCAGGAGCCCTTCAGAGGCTTTCGGCCGAGCATGACGCCAAGGCCCATGCCCAGCATGGCCAAAGCGAACAGGACGGCTGCGGCGGCGATCTCCATGGGGTCTCTCTCTTGGTTGTGCCGCCCTCAGCCGAACTTGTCGAACAGGATCTGCGCGGGGTCGACCCCGAGGTCGCTCAGCATCTGCTCGCAGGCGTCGATCATCGGCGGTGGCCCGCACAGGTAGTACTCGATCTCCTCTGGCGCCTTGTGGTGCTTCAGGTAGCGGTCGAGTGCGACCTGGTGGATGAAGCCTTTCGCACCCTGCCAGTCGTCCTCGGGCAGGGGCTCAGATAGGGCTAAGGTCCACTCGAAGTTGGGATGCTCTCTTGCGAGCTTGTCGAAGTCTTCGACGTAGAACGCCTCGCGAAGGCTGCGCGCACCGTACCAGAAGCTGATCTTACGTTTCGAGTCGAGACGCACGAGCTGGTCGAAGATGTGCGAGCGCATGGGCGCCATGCCCGCTCCTCCTCCGATGAACACCATCTCCGCGTCGGTGTCGCGCGCGAAGAACTCGCCGAAGGGGCCCGAGACGGTGAGCTTGTCACCCGGCTTCAGGTTGAAGATGTAGGACGAAACGATGCCGGGCGGAGCCTCGGGCGCGCTCGGCGGCGGCGAGGCGATGCGCACGTTGAGCATCAGCATGCCCTTCTCCAGCGGATGGTTCGCCATCGAGTACGCACGCTGGGTGACCTCGCCGACCTTCGACACGTAGCGCCACATGTCGAACTTGTCCCAGTCGCCGCGGAAGCGCTCATCGATGGCGAAATCGCGATATTTGAGCTCGTGCGGCGGGCACTCGACCTGCACGTAGCCGCCCGCTCGAAACGGCACGTTTTCGCCTTCGGGCAGATCGAGCACGAGCTCCTTGATGAAGGTGGCGACGTTGTGGTTCGAGCGCACCGTGCACTCCCACTTCTGGGCGCTGAACAGCTCGGCAGGCAGCTCGATCGCGAGGTCTTCCTTGACCTTCACCTGGCATGAGAGGCGCACGCCTTTCTTAGCCTCACCGCGGCTCACGTGGGCACGCTCGATCGGGGCGGGTACGCCGCCGCCCTGGGTCACCGTCACCGTACAGACGCCACAGCTCCCCTTTCCCCCGCAGGCCGAGGGCACGAAGATCTGTTCGTTCGACAGCGTCTCGAGCAGGGTTCCGCCCGCGCGCGTGCGAATCACCTGACTCGGGTCGTCATTGACGAGGATCTGCACCTCGCCGCTCGCCACGAGGCGTGAGCGCGCGAAAAGCAGGGCGAGCACGAGCAAGAGGATGATGACCGTGAAGGCGTCGACACCGGCGACGATGGTGCTCATGCTGCTCCCTCAGAGCTGAATGCCCGCAAAGGCCATGAAACCGAGCGACATCAGCCCGACGACGATGAAGGTGATGCCAAGCCCGCGCAAAGGTGGAGGCACGTTACTGTAGCGCAGGCGCTCTCGTATCGCGGCGAGGGCGACCACCGCGAGCGCCCAGCCGATGCCCGAGCTCACGCCGAACACCGTGGCTTCTGCGAGATTGTAGTTGCGCTCGACCATGAACAGCGACGCGCCGAGGATGGCGCAGTTGACGGCGATCAACGGCAGAAAGATGCCGAGCGCCTGGTAGAGGGCAGGAAAGTAGCGATCGAGGGCCATCTCGACGAGCTGCACGCTGGCCGCGATGGTGCCGATCAACGCCAGGAAGGTGAGAAAGGACAGGTCAAGCTCGCCGAAGCCCGCCCACGCGAGGGCACCGGGGGCGAGAAATGAGTTGTACAGCACCTGATTCAACGGGCAGGTCAGACCCAGCACGAATACGACGGCCGCTCCGAGGCCCATGGCCGTCTCGACGGTCTTGCTGACCGCGAGAAACGAGCACATGCCGAGGAAGAACGCGAGCGCCAGGTTCTCAACGAAGATCGCCTTCGTGGCCAGGCTCAGGTAGTGCTCCAACATGGAAGTCCTCCTCGATTTGCTGGGGCTTCAAGGCGCGCAGCGCCCAGATGAAGCAACCGATCAACAGAAACGCCGACGGGCCAAGCACCATCAGCCCATTCGGAACGTAAAAGCCGCCCTCGTTCTGGAGCGAAAGCACGCCGTAACCGAGCAATTTGCCCGTGCCGAACAGCTCGCGAAACGCGGCGACTAGCAAGAGGACCACCGAGTAGCCGAGGCCGTTGCCGAGGCCATCGAGCAGGCTGCGCAGGGGAGGGTTCTGCATCGCGAAGCCCTCGGTGCGCCCCATCACGATGCAGTTGGTGATGATCAGGCCCACGAACACGGAGAGCTGCTTGCTGATGTCGTAGACGAAAGCCTTCAGCAGCTGGTCGGTGACGATGACGAGCGAGGCGATGATCGTGAGCTGCACGATGATGCGGATGCTCTTCGGCATCCCGTTTCGCACACTGCTCACGGCCAGGTTGGCGAGCGTGGTGACAACGATCACGGCGCCGCACATCACGAGCGCGGTGCTCAGCTTGGTGGTGACGGCCAGCGCGGAGCAGATGCCCAGCACTTGCAGGGCGATCGGGTTGTTGTTGAGCAGCGGATCGAAGAGCACGTCGCGACTCTTGCTCATGGCGCACCGCCTTCCTGCTCGAGACGCGACAAGAGGGGCCCGTAGCCGTCGTCGCCCAGCCAGAACTGCAGCATGTTGGTGACGCCGCGCGCCGTGAGCGTGGCACCCGTCAGCGCGTCCACCTCGTGGGGTGCGCTCTCCACCGAGCCCGCCGCGCCGCGCGCCACGCGCAGGGCTGGCTTGTCGCTCTCGTCGAAGGCCTTGCGACCGCGAAAGCCGGCCTTCCAAACAGGGCTATCGATCTCGCCGCCGAGGCCTGGAGTTTCGCCGTGCTCGTAGAACTCGATGCCGCGCACCGTATTGAGGTCGCTCGCGTCGAGCGCGAGAAAGCCGCGCATCGTCGACCAAAGGCCCTTGCCCTCCATGGGCAGCACCAGGGTCTCGGCCTCGCCTTCTTTTCGCACGTGGTACACGTCGATCTGGGTCGGCAGACGCACGAGGCCTGCCCGATTGCTCGGCGCCGGGCGCTCCTCGCCTGAGCCGTCAGATTCGGCGCGCTCACCGGTCGCGAGCGTGATCGGCTCGACCTCGACGTGCGCGTCGAACAGCTCCTGCACCTTGCGCGCGCCTGCGTGCTCGCGTTGCCCAATCAGGCCGGCGGCCACGAGCACGGTCTTCTGACGGTCGAGTTTTCGGTTCGTGGTCTGTTTCTCGCGTAGGGATACGGCGCTCACCGCGACGAGCACCGAGCACACGATGCACACGGCGGTCGCAAACCACAGAACATGAAAGGGGCTATCTCGCATACAGAGCTGCCCTGCGTCGGATGTTGGCTCGCACGACGAAGTGATCGAGCAGAGAAGAGAAGACGTTCATCAGCAGAATCGCCAGCATCGCGCCCTCCGGATAGGCGGGATTGACCGCGCGAATCAGCACGATCAGCGCTCCAATCAGTAGGCCGTAGATCCAGCGGGCCTGGTCGGTGAACGGTGCGGTCACCGGATCGGTGGCCATGAACACCGTGGCGAAGGCCCAGCCCCCGAGCACGATGTGGAAGTGGAAGGGAATGTGCAGCATCGCATTGTCTGCGCTGCCGAAGGCGTCGAGGACGAGCGCCATGGCGAACGTGCCCGCGACGACCCCGACCATGATGCGAAACGACGCGATGCGCGTGACGAGCAGGATCAGCGCGCCGATCAGGCAAGCGAGGGTCGACGTTTCACCCATGGAGCCTGGGATGGTGCCGACGAAGGCGTCCCACCAGTTGGCGTAGGAGATGGCGCTCATGCCGCTGTTGAGCTGCGTGAGCAGGGTGGCGCCGGTGACCGCGTCGACCTGTCCGGCCATGGTGGCGCTGCTGATGGCCTCGATTGTCTGCTCGTCGAGCTCGGGCCAGCTTGCCGCCGTCCAGACGTTGCCGCTGATGTCGGCGGGGTAGGCAAAGAACAGAAACGCACGCGCGAGGAGCGCGGGGTTGAGGAAGTTCATGCCCGTGCCGCCGAAGACCTCCTTGCCGAAGAGCACGCCGAAGCCGATACCGAGCGCGACCTGCCACAGCGGGATCGTCGGGGGTAGGGTCAACGGGAGAAGAAAGCCGGTCACGAAGAATCCCTCGTTGACCTGGTGCTTGCGCAACATCGCTGAGCCCACCTCGACCAGGCCACCCGCCGCGAAGGTCACGAGCAGCACGGGCAGAAAGTACAGGGCACCGTGCACGAAGCAGGCGAGGCCGGACTTCGGATCGAACGCGAGCCCGAGGCTCTGCATCAGCGCCGTCTGGTAGGTGTCGAGGGGCTCTCCGCCGGCGTCGATGGCGAGGTGCGCTTGATAGCCGGTGTTGTACATCGCCATCAGGATGCAGGGCACGAGGGCTATCACCACCGTCATCATCATGCGCTTGAGATCGAGACCATCGCGCACGTGCGACGCGGTGCGGGTGACGCTCGCGGGCGTGTAAAGCAGGGTGTCGACCAGCTCGAAGACGGGATGAAGCGCGGCAAAGCGTCCGCCCGGCTCGAAGTGCGGTGCCATGCGATCGAGGCGTGTTCTCAGAAAGCCCATCAGCCGGCCTCCAGCATGTCGAGGTTTTTGCGCAGCACCGGGCCGTAGTCGATCTTGCTTGGACATACGAAGGTGCACAGCGCGAGGTCTTCTTCCTCGAGCTCGAGGCAACCGAGGGCTTCGGCGCGCTCCACGTCTGCAACGAGCAACGCACGCAAGAGGTGCGTGGGCAGAATGTCCATGGGCATCACCCGCTCGTACATGCCGATCGGCACCATCGCGCGCACCGAGCCATGGGTGCTCGTGGTGAAGCGCGGCGCCTTCTTCAGCCACCTCGACAGAAACACGGGCAAGAGCGAGAACGTGCGCGCACCCGGCGCGAGCCAGCCGAGCAGCTCACGCTCCTTCCCCTCGTGCACGGCGCTCACCTGGCGCACGTAGCGACCGAGGTAGGCGAGCTCGTCGCGCGTGACCGCCTTGCCCGAGAGCGGCGAGCCGGAGATCAAGCGTACTCCCTGCCCGAGGCCATCTTCGCGTGTCAGCGCGTGGATGGATGCGCCAATGCGCGTGCGCACGAGCCTCGGCTTTTCGATGGCTGGCCCCGCGATCGACACCACCCGCTCCACGTCGAGCCTGCCTGTTTGGAACAGGCGCCCGATGCTCAGCACGTCTTGATATCCGATCGTCCACGCGACGCGCTCGCGGTTGACGGGCGCGAGTCGATGAACGTGCAGCCCCGGCAGGCCCGCAGGATGGGGCCCATGAAACGACTCCACGCGCACCGGTGCATCGATCTCGCCGAGGGGCGATCGATCGGCCACGCACAGGTAGGTCGTTCCCTCGCACAGCTTCGAAAGTACCTGTAGGCCCAAGCAAAATGCCTGCTCCGAGCCCTTCACGACCTCTTCGGGACGCGGAGCCAGGGGTTCGGTGTCGATGGCGGTGACGAACAGGGCGTGGGGGTTGCTGCTTCGATCCGGCACCTTGCCGAAGGGGCGCGTCTTGAGCGCGGTCCACAGGCCGGACTCGACGAGCAGCGAGACGACCTCGTCGCGCGCGAGCGCCTCCGGTGCCTTGCCCGTGAACGCCTCGAAGGTTGCGTGAACGGAGGCGTCCGTGGCCCCTTCGCGCTCGGCCGAGGAGAGCTCGATGACCACGGACCACAAAGCGCGCTTCGGCCCGCGATGCACTGCGCGTACGCGTCCTGCGGCAGGGGCCGTGAAGCGCGCGCCTGGGATGCGCCGGTCTTCGAACAGGAGCTGGCCGCGACGTACCTCGCTGCCCTCTTCGACGTGCAGGCGGGGCCTGAGGCCCGGGTAGTCGTCTGCGACGAGCGCCACCTCGAAGACGGCCGAGGCGGGCAGGATGGCTCCGGTGGGGGCGTTGCCGAGCGGCAGCTCGAGTCCCTGTCTGATGCGGTGCAAGGTCATGCGTCGCTTCCGTGCGGGCTGAGTGCGTGGGTCGCCCCGTGCAGCGACATCGTGTCGCGAGGGGGCGCGGTACGTCACACCGTTCTGTTTAGTACTGCCCGGAGACCTCGATGCAAGGGCGAGGGCCGAGGACGGTGTGCGAAATCTGGGATGGGCATCATGATGCCAGAATCGTTTCGATTCGGCCGCTTCTCCGTTTCCGGTCCGCCTTGGGTGACGACTTGATCAATGGGGGAGACTGCGCCACGGTCCGCACCCACACCGATTTCGGGCTCCGCCCGGTAATGACGGAGGTTCGCCATGAAGATCAGCAAAATCTTGGAACGACCCGGGCGCCGCGCCGTGGCGACGATGCAAGCTTCCGAGCCCACGAGGGCTGCAGTCGAGTACCTTGGAAGTGCGGACATTCGCTCGCTGCTCGTGGTGGACGGGGAGGCTCTGGTTGGGATCGTGACCGTTCGCGATCTGTTGCGGTTTCTGGCCAAGCGCGGCCATGCCGCGATGGAGGCGCCGCTCTCTGAGGCCATGACAACCGACCTTGCGAGCGTCAACGTCGACGACGACCTCGCGACGGCTCGCGCGCTGTTCGACCAGCGACGCATCAATCATGTGCCGGTGGTGCAGGGCAAGAAGCCGATCGGCGTGCTCACGGTGGCCGACGTGCTGAGCGAGCATCTGGACGACGTGCGCGCTTTCAGCGAGGATTTGCAGCGCTACATCCACGGGCAGCATGCGCTCTTAGGGTAGTGGCCAAGGAGGCGAGGTTTGATCCAACGCGATGGTGCACGCGCCGTGCTGCTCGGCGCCTCGGCTGTCGTGTGGGTCGTGGGGGTGCGCCTCGCGGCGCCTTTCCTCGTGCCCTTCTTGCTCGCCACGTTCTTTGCGATCGCCACCTACCCGCTCGTGGTCTCTCTGCGCGAGCGAGGTGCGGCGCGGCTCGTGGCGGTCGCTGCGGGCGTCGCCACCAACCTGGCCGTGCTGACTGTGCTCGGCTTGGTGGTGGCGCGCGCGCTCCGCAGCCTCGCCCGTCGACTGCCCGCGTACGAGGAGCACCTGCGGCACGGCCTCCAGGTGGTCGAGACCTTCCTCGCCGAGCAGGGCTTCGAGTTCACACTCGCGACCCTGCAGTCGGAGGTCGACCCGGGTGCGGTGGTCGCGCTGGTCAGCCGCTTCGTGCAGGGCACGGCCAGCACGCTTTCCCAGGGTGTGCTCGTGCTGATCATCGTGGGCTTCATGCTGGTGGAGGCGCCGCGCATTCAAGCGCGGGTCCTGCGCGCCCAGCCCTTGCACGGCGGCGCGGCCCTGACTACGCAGCGCGTGCGCACCTATCTCCTCGTCAAGACGGTTACGAGCCTCATCACGGGCGTGCTCGCGGGGACATTGTGCTGGGCGCTCGGTGTGGATCTGCCCGTGCTGTGGGGGCTCGTGGCCTACCTGCTCAATTATATCCCCACGATTGGGAGTATCATCGCGGCCTTGCCTCCCATCGCGGCCGCCCTCCTCGCCCGTGGTCCAGGGGCAGCGGCAGCCGTGGCCATCGGCTACATCGTGATCAACCTGCTCATCGGCACCATCACCGAGCCACGTTGGATGGGCCGGGCGCTCGGTCTTTCGCCGCTCGTGGTTCTCCTCTCCATGCTGGTGTGGGGCCTCTTGCTCGGGCCCGTCGGCGCGCTGTTGTCGGCGCCACTCACCATGATCACCCGCGACTGGCTGCTCACGACCCATGATTTGCGCTGGGCGGGCGAGCTGCTCGATGGGGAGGGCTGAGCCGCAGCTCAGCTTGCCGACGGCTCACACGCGCTTACTTCCAAGGCGTTGCAAAGCAAGAGGCGGAGCGCGGCTCCAGAGGGAGGCGGTCATGACGATGATCCACACCACAAAGACCTGGCAGGCCGCCCTCTACGTGACTGCCGCGTTGGCGGTCTTGCTCGCCATCGTGTACTTCGTATTCATCACGCCGCTTGGCGTGACGCCCATGTAACGGGGCTCGATGAGTCACGCCTCATCCAGGCGGAGGATGCCGGGCAGCATCGCGTCGAGGAAGCGGAGGGGCTGGCGGATGCCCTGCTGTCGCACGCGCTGCTCGACGTCTGAGACGAGCCCATGACCCGCTTCGCCGAGCAGCTGACCACGTCGGGCGCGGGCGACGTCGGCTTCGGTCATCCGTCCCGACGACAGCGCGGCCTGCTCGGCTGCGTCGTAGGCGGAGATGGCGGCTTCAGCCTCGTCCCTTGCGTCATGGAAGGCCGCCTCGAGCAACAGGCAGGCGGTGCTGCGGCAGGTGCTCTCCCTCATGCGCGACAGCTCGCTTCGCGCGCGCGCCGCCACCCGCCCGAGCGCGCTCGCCTCGGCAGGGCTGCGCTTCATCTCGGCCAATGCGACGAGGCCCACGCGCAGCTTCACGCCCGCGTGGAGTGCAGGCATGCGCATGGTGCCGGTCGACGCCAGCGCCTTGCTGTCTGCGAGCGCGTCCGAAAAAGCCGCCGGATCGCGTTGGTAGCTGCGGATGCTGAGCTGCGCCATCCAGTTCTGATACACGGCGTGGGCGTTGTTGCCTGCCCAAGCGTTCGCGAGTTGCACCGATTCAACCGCCTGTTCGGGGCGATCGTGCATCAAGCCGTAGACGTGCGCGGCCGACAGCACCGTGTGGTTGTGTAGATACGGATCGCCGCGTTCGCGCGCGTCGAGCAACACACGTGGATAACGCTGGGCGATGAGGTCCCAGCGCCCGAGCTCCTTGGCGACGTGAATGATCGAGGTGCGCGTCGTGCCGAGCAACCAGCCTACGCCCGTGCACTCGCTCGCCAGGGTGAGCTCGGCTTCCTGGTAGGGGCCTAGGGCCCGCTCTGCCTCTCCACCCATGGCGTACGATGCGGCGCGCATGTACAGCACGAAGGCGCGCACGTCGGGCCGACCCGATTTCTCGGCGAGTGTGCTTGCACGCTTCAGGCAGGCGTCGATGCCTTCGGTCTTGCCGCGGAAGAACTGCGCGAACACGTCCGACGCGAGCGCCTGCGCGAGGCGCCCGGCTTCGCGCGCATCCATCGCCAAGAGGTAGTGCTGGGTTTGAAGAGCGCCCGAGACGAACGGATCGATCGGGCCGAGTCGAGAAGCCAAGGACCACAACACATCCATCTTGATCAGGTCGGCGTGGGCGATGTTCTCGGGCGGACGGGGCTCGTCCCGCTGCACCTTGACGCTGCGGCGTAGCGAGTACCACACGAGTTGCCTCAGCGCTTGGCCGCGCGTGCGCGGAAAGCTCAGCCCCACGGAGCGACACAGCTCGTCGGCGAGCGCGAGGCCCTCGGTCAGGCGCCCGCTCTGGATCAGGAGCTCCGCGCAGCGGCGCTTCAGATCGATGGCTTCCGCAGCGCTGCTGCCTGCCACGGCCTGGATCAGCACGTCCGCGGCCTCCGACGAACGACCGGCGTTGGCCAGCGCATCGCCCCAGCGCATCAGGGTGTGGCGATCCTCGCGCAGCTCAGGCCTGAGGGACACGGCCCAGCCGTAGAGCCGCGCCGCCTTGCCGAAGGCGAGACCTTCAGAGGCTTGTTCCGCCGCCATCAGCGCCGAATCTGCGGCGCGATCGGTGACGCCCGCGCTGAACCAGTGCTGTGCGACGCGCTCTCGGTCGACGCTGCCGATGGCATCGAGCACGAGGGCCACGCGGCGATGTCGCGCGCGCAGGGTGTCCTCGCTGAGGGCGCCGAGCACCGACGTGCGCACGCGGTCGTGAAAGGGCTCGACCGCGTCACCTTCGCGCCCGCGACTCGTGCGCAAGAGACGACCCAAGCGCAGCCGCGCGAGCTCGGTCGCGAACACCTCGCCGTCGATGTCGGAGGCCTCGAGCAGGGCCGTGCGCGGCAGGGGCATCCCGGCCACCGCGCACAGCTCGAGCAGCTTGCGCGCTGCAGCGTTGAGCGACTCGACGTAACCCGAGAGGGCCTCGTCGAGCGTCTTGGCCTCGCGCACCGCCTCGGCGTGCCGCACCAGGATCTCGATGAATAGGGGCTGCCCGTCGGCCTCGGCGGCGATCGCCCGCGCCCACGCTTCGTTCTTGTCCTGCATGAGCTCGAGCGAGAGTGCGATCGAGTCGTCGAGGTCGAGCCGGGAGAGATCGAGCTCGTCGTATCCTTCGTCCGCGAGGGACACGGTCTTCAACCCGTGGATCACCTCGCTGCTGCATTGGTCCTTGGGACGGCAAAGCGTGACGAGGCACAAGGGTGGCGCTTGGGGTGGCCGAAAGAGCTGACACAGAAGCTCCATGCTCTCGGCGTCGGCCCACTGGATGTCGTCGATCACGACGACGGTGCGCTGGTGCTCGGCGAGGCGACCCAACAGCTCGCGCAGGGCTTCGAAGACGTGGGCGCGCAGGGTGATGCGATCGACCGCCGCGCGACCCGTGCGCTGCATCTCGGCGATGGCACGCACGCGGGCCATGGCCGGAAACACGTAGGGCAGGAGGGCCGCGCGTCGAGGCAGGATCGCCACGCACACGTGATAGGGCATGCGCCGCAGCTCGTGGACGATGGCGTCGACTAGCGCGTCGAGGGCCTTGAATGCCACGGTCTCGTTCTCGTAACAGCGTGCGCGCAGGAGCAGCATGCGATCGTCGCGCGCCTTGACGAGGTCGAGCGCTGCGTCGATGAGGCGCGTCTTGCCGATGCCCGATTCGCCGAAGATGGCGGTGTAGGCGAGGTCGCCGTCCCCGACGCGCGCGAAGGCACGCTCGAGGCGCGAGAGCTCCGCGTGGCGCCCCACCAACATGGCGCCACCGAACAAAGACGACTGGGTCGTCGGCGCGATCGAGAGACTCGCGCTATCGCCAGCGCCGCGCGACAAAGCTTCGAGAATGCGTCTAGCCGTGGGGCGCCGTTCGGGTCTGGGGTCGAGCAGGGCTTGGACCAGCGGATCCCAGGTCGCCGCGAGCGCGGCAAAGTGCGGACGGAGGCTCGGTGGCTGGCCCTTCTGCTTTGCGAGCAGCACCTCGAGCTGCCCACCCACGTAGGGCAGAGAGCCCGTCAGCGCTTCGTAGATCATCACGCCTAGCGCGTAGAAATCGGCAGCAGGTCCGAGCGTCTCGCCACCGGCTTGTTCCGGGGCCATGTAGGCCACCGTGCCGCCGATGCTCGACACCGTGACGTCTGCACGCATGACCAGGCCGAAGTCGAGCAGCACGGAGCGTCCCTCGGGGGTGACGCGAACGTTGGAGGGCTTGATGTCACGATGCACACGTCCGGCGGCGTGTACCGCGCTCAAGCCGTGCACGAGCTGGATCAAGGCTTGACGCAAGCGAGCTTCGTTGAACGTGCTGTGACGATCGGGCTCGCGTCGTACGTAGTCGAGCAGATCCTCGCCGCGCACGAGCTCCATCACCAGCACCCACTGGCCGTCCTCGCACAGAAGCTCGCGGAGCTGGACCAGGTTCGGATGGTGGACGTCGGTGAGCTCCCTGAACTCGCGCTTGAAGGCGAGGATGGCTTCAGGGTGCGCGCGGCTGAGCACCTTGAGCGCCACCATGCCCGACAGGTCGCGGTCGTAGGCCGCGTATACGGTCCCAAAGCCGCCCGCGCCCAGCACCTCGCGCAGCTCGAAGCGCTCGGACAGGTGCGATGCCATCGGGGGCAACAGTGGGTTGGACGGTGCGGACCCAGGCATGTGCGCCGAAGGGCCCGCCGACGGACGCGCCCCGAATTCCCTCGCCGTTGACGTTATCAGAGAGGGCGCGTCACGAGCGACAGGGGTGGATCGGGGTTTGTTCGCACACCGCCCGTCGCATCTCCCCTGCGCCCAGGCTTTGGGCGTGTGGAGGGGTGCGGGCCTCGCGCGCGTGTGCACTTATAGAACGAGCGTTCGGGTGTACCGGTCGGCGACGCTCCCGGAGGTGATGTCATGGCAACGTGGATCCTGACTGCAGATCGCGCTGGTGCCCGAATTTTCGAGAGAAACGACGCAGAGCTTTCCGTGACCGAGGAGATCGTGCACGAGGAAGGCCGTCTGAAGGACTCCGAGCTGAACTCCGATCGACCAGGCCGCTCGTTCGACCGCCGCGGCGTTGGGCGTCACGCGATGAGCCGCCCGGAAAGCCCGCATGAGCGGGTCGCATCAAACTTTGCCCGTACTTTGGCTCACAAACTCAACGATGGACGTGTGCACGGGCGTTTCACGCGGCTGGTGATGGCGGCCGAGCCCGGCTTCCTCGGCCTCCTGCGCGAAGCGCTGGATCCCGAGACGGCGCGCATGTTGGTCGGCTCGCTACCGAAGGACCTTCAGCACATGCGTCCTGAAGAGGTCGCGCCGCACGTGTTGCCCCTGCTCGCCTGACGCGGGCCCCGGGCGTGGTGCGCCGCCGTGCATCCTCGACGGCGCGCGTGGGCGCGTGCACGATGGCGGCGCGTGCAACCCCTCGGACTCGTCGTCTTCGCCGTCACTTATGTCCTCATCTCGGCGCGTCGCTTGTCGTGGCTCAAGCTCGACCGACCCGCCGAGGCTTTGCTTGGCGCGGTCGCGTGCGTGGTGCTGTCGGTGCTCACGCCTGCCGAGGCCATGGCGGCGATCGACGGCAGCACCTTGCTCTTGCTCTTTGGCGTCATGGGCATGGGTGTGTTTCTGTCCATCGACGGCTTCTTCGACCAAATCGAGCCGCGCCTCGTTCGAGTGTCGAAGACCCCCCTCGGCCTGCTCGCATGGACCGTATGGGGCGCAGGTGGGCTGAGCGCGCTGATCACGAACGACGCGGTGTGTGTGCTCGGGGCTCCGCTCGTGGTCCGCATGATTCAGGCCCAGCGTCTGCCTGCGCTGCCGTTTCTGCTCGCGCTGTGCACGGCGGCCAACACCGGCAGCGTCGCGACCCTCGTGGGCAATCCGCAAAACATGCTGTGCGGCGTTCTGGGGGGGCTCGAGTATCGTGATCATCTCGCGCTGATGGGCCCCATCGCCATCGTGTCGCTCGCGCTCAACCACGCCGTGCTGTGGCTCGTCTTTCGCAAGCAGCTTTCCGCGACGACTTTGCAGGCGTCCCGAGACCGAGGAGAGCCCCTGTCGACGCGCGCGCTCGTGACGCTTTTCGTGATCGCTGGCAGCGCCGTAGCCTACGCGCTCGGCGGAAACCTCGCCTTCACGGCGGTGGCGGGCTTTTCGCTGCTGATGCTGCTCCATCGTCGCGACACGCGCGAGCTGTGGCCGAGGATCGACTGGACGCTCCTGCTGTTCTTCGCGGGGTTGTTCGTCGTCGTCGAGGGGCTCACGAAGAGTGGAGCGCCGGCGCTCTTGTTCGCGCACTTTCCCCTTTCCGAAGCCGCGCACGGCCCATGGGGTTTCATGCGCTTGAGCGCGATCTTCCTCGTGGGCTCGAACCTCGTGTCGAACGTGCCGTTCATCCTCGTGGTACGCGAGCAGGTGTCGACGCTGCCGGATCCACGCCTGGGCTTTGAGCTGCTCGCGATGGCGTCGACCTTCGCCGGCAACCTGACGCTGCTCGGCTCGGTAGCGAACATCATCGTCGCGGAAGCAGCGCACGATGTGGGCGGGCTTGGGTTCTGGGAGTACCTGCGGGTCGGGCTGCCGATCGCGCTGCTGACGACCTTGGCTGGCGTGTGCATGTTGCTCTGGCTCGCGGCCTGAGCTCGCTCAGCCCTGCTGGGTGTCGTCGAGGTCGCGCAGAGCCTCGCCGTTCATGTCGGGCGGCGGGATGGAGGCGCGCTCTGGCACTTCTTCATCCAGAGAGCGGCAGAGCATGGTGTAGCCGGCTTCGTGGGCTTCGATGCGCTCGAAGCGTTCGCAAGCTTCGCACACCTCGATCAAGAGCGTGCCCCTGCGTTCGCACTCCACAGTGGCCACGACCAGAGACCGCCCGGTGGCCCTGCGCTCGCGTCGCACCCGGATGTCGTGAGCGACCAGCTTCGGATGCGGACGCATGGGCCGATTCGAGCGTGGGTCGTGGGACGCGGGCATGGGCACCTCCGGCATGCTGGGCCGATTTCTCCAGCAAAGTGCTCACCCCACCCACGTGCGCTAGGCGGCGTGTCACGGGACGAGGCGCAGCTCTTCGACGACGCTCGCCACTTGCGTCCAACGCATGGGACCTGTCTTATGGCGGGCATAGGGCTCGCCCCAGCGGCGTGCGGCCTCGAGCGAGTGCACGAGCACGAAGGCGCTGGGCACGCGCGATACCAGGATCGCGCCGTTCACGATTGCGGCGAGCAGGCGCGCGCCCGGCACGGACAGGACGTCGACGGCGATGGCCACGCGCATCCCGTGCCGCATGATGTGAGCGCGCAAAAAGGCGCGCTCCATGGAGTTCGGCAGCACGAGATCGGGGGATGCGTCGTTCAAGAGCAACACAGGCATGCCCATGCGCTCGTGCGTCAGATCGATCAGGGCCCCAACGTCGCTCATGGTGCGCTCGAAGAAGCGCTTTCTCCAGCGTGCGATCACGACGTTGCCCACGCGTGCCAGGCAGGCGTCGCCGTCGGCACGGTAGATGATCGGCATGCCCTCGTCTGCGCTCGCCTCGCGGTGGGGCTCGACGGCTGGCACGAGCTCCGCGGTGCTCGGAGGCAGGGCGTTCGGCGCCCTGCGCTCCACGAGGCGCGTCCTCGAAAGCGTGCGTCGGGCTTGGTCGAGGGCGGCGCGATAACGCGAGTACACCGTGGTTTCCGGGGTCTCGAGCAGCTCCGCGACCTCGCGCATCGTGAGCTCGCCGCTGCCGTAGATGCTGAGCACGTCGAGCAGGCTCTCGTCGAGCTCCGCGAGCGCCAGTAGCCCAGCTTCGTCGTCCAGGTCGAGGCCGGGTTGGAGGCTGGTGGCGGTCTCGTCGACCGTCTCGGT
>CAYNOM010000073.1:0-15724 GCA_964398415.1 uncultured Polyangiales bacterium
ACCTCGTCCTTGAACAGCTCGCGCAAGGGCTCGCAGAGCTTCATCTTCATCTTCTCGGGCAGGCCACCCACGTTGTGGTGGGTCTTGATGACCGCACTCGGCCCCTTGAAGGAGACGCTCTCGATCACGTCCGGATAGAGCGTGCCCTGCACGAGGTACTTCACGTCACCGAGCTTGGCCGCCTCGGCATCGAAGACCTCAATGAACTTGCGCCCGATGATCTTGCGCTTCTGCTCGGGGTCGGTGATGCCCTCGAGCGCCTTCATGAAGGTCTCGCGCGCGTCGACGTGGATGAGCTTCAGGTGGAAGTGATCGCGGAACATGCGCACCACCTGCTCAGCCTCGCCGAGACGCAGCACGCCGTTGTCGACGAAGATGCACGTGAGACGCTCGCCGATGGCCTTCGACACGAGCACCGCGGCCACCGACGAATCGACGCCGCCGCTGAGCCCGCATACGGCGTGGTCGGTCTCGCCGATCTGAGCGCGAATCCTGTGCACCTCCTCCTCGGCAAAGGAGCCCGGTGTCCAGGTGGGCTCGCAGGCCGCGACCTTGAACAAGAACGCCGACAGCATCTCCTCGCCGCGGTCGGTGTGCACGACCTCGGGGTGAAACTGCACGCAGGCGACGCGGCGCTTCGGATCGAACGCGGCCGCGAAGGGCGTGTTGGGAGTTTGGGCAATCGTCTTGAAGCCAGGAGGAATCGCCGTGACGCTGTCGCCATGGCTCATCCAGACGTCGATCATCTCGCCGACGTGGAAGCCGTCGAAGAGACCCGACGCCTCGGTGACCTCGATGCGCGCCGAACCGTACTCGCGCTTGTCGGCGCGCTCGACACGCCCGCCGAGGGCACGGCAGATGAGCTGCATGCCGTAGCAAATACCGAGCACCGGCACGCCAAGCTCGAAGATCGCGGCATCCACGCCGGGCGCCCCTTCGCCGTACACGCTCTGGGGTCCTCCCGAGAGGACGATGGCGGTGGGCGCCATCTTTTTGACCTCGTCGAGGGGCATGGTGCAGGGGTGGATCTCGCAGTAGACGCGCTGCTCGCGGATCCGGCGCGCGATGAGCTGGGTGTACTGGCCACCGAAGTCGAGAATCAGGACAGGCTTGAAGTCCATGGTGGTGGCCATGTACTAAACGAACCGGGTCCCGTCCACGAGCACGTTGCGCTCGCGCTCACTCGCGTGCGCAAGCGGGGTGCGTCAGATGTGGTCGAGCAGATACAGCCAGGCCACGTAGGCTACGGCCGTCAAGATGCCCATGCCGACGTAGCGCCAAGGAAAGCTGCGGCGCCTGGCTTCGAGGCTCGATAGGTCGCGCATCTCGGTCGGCGCATCCGACAGCCTCTCGCCACGGCCTGCGTCTGCGTAGGCGTGCTCGCCGCCGATCAGCACCGCCTGGGGCACCGGCTCCGGGGCGCTTGCCCCTGCGTAAGGCATGTCGTCGGCCTGAACGTAGGGTGGCGCCTCGTGGGGCGGCTGGGTCGGCTGAGCAGGAGGCGGGAAGGCCTGGGCCGCCGGGTTGATCGCGGGGAAACCGTGGAGAGTGCGCTGTCCGTCATCGGCCAACGACGCGCCGCCAATGCGCCTCGCGGGCGCGGAAGGACGCGCGCTCGCGGGGAGCGAAAGCGGCTGGCCGTCCATGCCCACGCCAGCCAACGTCTTGCCCGCGAAGGGACTGTCCGCGACGGCCTGGGGCCGCACCCCGCTCGCTGCGGACGTGGCTGGAGCCGGGGCCGAGGAGCCGCTCGACGCGGGCGGGAGGGGCGTCATGCCCATGAGCGTCGCTTTGTGGGGCCGCGCACGATCGCTCGGTCGGCTGGGCCTGAAGCTGCCGTCTTCGGGGCCCTTGCCCGGCGCGCCCGAGAGCGGCGAGCGCGCGACGGAAGCCGGCGCAGAGGCGTGGGCTGGCACCGACGCCTGGATGGGGGGCGCAGCTCCGCGCGTCAGTGGCGACACGCCCAGCAGCGTGGCCTTGGGAGATGGACTGGACCCGTGCGCGGGGCTCGGCCGCTGTGACACCGGCAAGGTGGCGTCGAGAGGGTGCGTGGCCGTGCGCGTGGCTGGGCCCGAAGTCTCCGCGACGATGGCGGCCTGTCCGAAGTCGATGCGAACGCGGCCCGCGAGCACACGCCAGTCGGGACCGAGCGGCACCCCATCGATGCGCACGTTGCCCGCGCGATGCGTATCGGCCGCGCGCAGCGTGACGCCGTCCCAGTGCAGAGAGAAGCCCACCGGCGCCACCCCGGCCTCATGCACGACCCAGCTCGAGCCGGGGGCCGAGCCCACCGTCAGCAGCGTATGGCCGCCTGCGCTGATCAACTCCCAGAGCTCGGCGCTCGAGCGTCCCTGCACCAAGCGCAGACGTGCCCAGGCCTCGGCATCGGTCGCGGTCATGTTGGGGAGTCCACTCCTGTTCACGTTCGTGGCCTGCTGCATGGCGCTGGAGTCTCCCGACGATCAGGTACGTCGGCGTCGGAGTCCATCTTCCTAGCCATGCAAGAGTGTAGCTTTCCAAAGGCCGTGCAAGCCCCCGGAACCTGCCGATTCGCAGTCGGGTCAGCCGTGCCGCGGATCGAGGTGCGCTACGTCACCGAGCTCGCCACGCTCGACGAAGTCGGCGGTGAACGCCTGAAAGCGCTCCGCCATCACCGAGACCTGCTCATCCGTCAAGCCGTCCGTCTCGATCTGCGGGCCGACGAAGATCTCGATGTGGCCACGTCGTACGACCCACTCGCCCTTGCGCAGGACGGTCCACAGGCCGCGCACGACGAGCGGCACGACCGGAATCCCACCGTCGCGGGCCATCATGAACAGGCCGCGTCGAAAGGGCAGGATGCGTCCGTTCTGGGTGCGGCGCCCCTCGGGGAAGCCGAGGATCGAGATGCCGCGACGCGCGCGGTCGTGAACTTGGTCGGCCACGGCCTGGGCTTGCCCCTGCCCGCCCTTCGTCACGCCGATGCCATTGCCCTTCCTCATCAGCCAGCCATACACCGGCACCTTGAAGTGATGGGCGTGCTGGATCCCGCAAAAGGCAGTGGGAATCGCGTAGAGCGCCACGTGCGCATCGAGCACGCTCGTGTGGTTCATCATGAACATGCTGACGCGCTTCGGATCGAAGCCAGGATGATAGGTGCGCGTGATCTTGCTGAGCGAGACACGCGGCACGAGCGCCATCAGCGGTGCAGGCAAGATCGGCTGGATCTTCTCGAAGGGAAACACCAGCGACAGGGGCAGGCCCACCGCGAGGGACGACGACATGAGGCCAATCGCCATGGGCCAAGCGCCCACCACCGACCACGCTTTGTAAAGCGGATCGAGGCTGGTGATCTCGATCGGCAGCGGATCGACTCCGGCTTCGGGACCGACCGGGCTCTCGTGCTCCTTGAGCACCGACACGGGATTGAGCTTCATACGTAGACCTCGAGCACATGGTGCAGAACGTCGAGGCGCTCCGGCCAGAGCCGGATGACCTCACCATCGATCATGGCATCCGCCGGCCTCTCGAGTCGGAACTCGATGTGCTTGGCGCGGCTCTCGCGAACCGAGGGATGCGCGACGTGGGTGCCATCGAAAATTTTGGGAAACGTCTTGATCAACGACACACGGCCGAGATGACCGACGCTGATGATGTCGGCGAGACCATCGGCGGTGTCCGCATGGGGGGCCATCATCATCTTGCCGCCCGTGAAACGGCTGTTGTTGATGGACACGAAGGCCATGGGTGCCTCCTCGAACGCTGCGCCATCGGCCGAAAGCGGGATAGGACGACACGCGAGCCCGGCCACGGTGACCACGACGCCGAGACCATAGCCAGCCTCGCCGAACGGCTTGAAGCGCTTGTTCGTGACCGTGCACACGTCGGCGACGAAGCCGAGGCTGAGCAGGTTGATGTAGAACGTCGAGCCTTCTTTGTGATCGAGGCGGATCACGTCGCAAGGACGCGTGCGATCGTCGATCAGCGCCTGTCGCGAATACGCCGCGCCTTGGTCGGTGAAGTCGCGCAGAAACGAGTTGCCCGTGCCGAGCGGCAGAAAGCCGAGGGAGGGCTTGTCTTCGGCCGAAAGCGCCTCGGGAAAGAGCCCGTTGACGATCTCGAAGCCGGTGCCATCACCGCCCACGGCGATGAAGTGCCTCACCCCGCGCGCGTACGCTTCCCGCGTGATGCGCGTGGCGTCGCCCGCAGCGCGCGTCTCCTCGACCACGATGTCGAGCCCCGCGTCGCAGAGCCCACGTAGGGCCGAGGGTGCCTGCTTTCCGCAACGACCGCCACCGGCCGCGGGGTTCACGATGGCGACGAATCGCTTGCCCATGTCTTGCTCCCCGCCCGCATGCGACCTCGTCACAACGAGATCACCGCCTGCTCCCGCTTCATCGTGCTCTTGAGCACGTCTGCCAGCGCCTCACGCTTGATCTTCTGCGAGGCCGTGCGCGGGAGCTCGCTCTCGACGCTGACGATGCCGTGCACACGCTTGTACTCGGCGAGCTTGCTGTTGAACGCGCGCACGCGCTCGAGGAACGCGTCGTCGACCTTCACGCCCGCCTTGGGACGCAGCACGAGCAAGAGCTGCTCGTCTTTGAGCTTGCCCGTGGGCCAGACGAAGTTCTTGGCCAGCACGCAGTGCTCTTCGACGCCCGGCAGATCGACGAAGGCGTTCTCGATGTCCTCGGGATAGACGTTCTTGCCCCCCGCCGTGACGATCATGTTCTTCTTGCGTCCGACCAGCTTGAGGTGGCCCGAGGCGTCGATGCAGCCGAGGTCGCCGGTGCGTAGGAAGCCATCTACGAGCGCCTCGCGCGTGAGCTCGGGTGCGTCGAGATAGCCGAGCATCACCGTGGGCCCCTTGACCCACACCTCACCGATGCCGTCCTCGTTCGCGTCGCGAATCTCGACCGTGGTGCCCTGCACCGGGACACCCACCGTATCGGCGCGGAAGGGCTTCAAGTCGTTCACCGTGAGCACCGTGCCCGCCTCCGTGAGGCCGTAGCCAATGACCACGGGAAAGCCGAGTCGGTAGAAGTACTCGGCGGTCTCGCGCTCGACGAACGCCCCCCCTGCGAAGATGAGGCGCAGCTTACCGCCGAACTTGTCGTGGATGGGCTTGAGCAGCGTGCTCGACACGAGGTGACGCGGCGCACGCTGGGTCGCGAGATCGTTCACGCGCATCAGGCCGTCGATGGCGTCCTTTTGCCACTTGGGTCGCTCGTCGAGCTGCTCTTCGATCTTGGTTTGCAGCGCCTTCAGGATCCGCGGCACGAGCGCCATGTGCGTGATGCCGTGCTCCTTCATCGTCGGCATCAGGAACTCGGGGCGCAGCGTGCGCTGGTGGACGATCCCGCCCCCGAACATGAGCGGCAACAGAAAGCCGCACATGAAGTCGATGGCATGGTTCGTCGGCAGGATGGAGAAGTAGCGATCGTCCTCCTTCATCGGATACATGCGCCCGAGCACCTCGGCTTGGGCCAGGTAGTTCTCGTGGGTGAGCATGCAGCCCTTGGGCGTTCCGCCGGTGCCCGAGGAGTAGACGATGCAGGCGAGGTCGTCGCGCGCGCGCGCCTTGAGCTCGAAGCGACCCGGGCTCAGCGACTCGTAGCGATGGGCGGGCCCCACGTCCGCCTTCTCGGGTGCCTCGGTCACGATCACACGCGTCTGCTCGAGCGCCCCCA
The DNA here is from genome assembly GCA_964398415.1 of uncultured Polyangiales bacterium. Taxonomy (GTDB): domain Bacteria; phylum Myxococcota_A; class Polyangia; order Polyangiales; family DASUME01; genus DASUME01. The sequence goes on from CAYNOM010000073.1 coordinate 5,670, forward strand.
CGTCTTCTTTGAGCAGCGCCCGCCACACGGGATACTCGGTCACGAGCACCCTGGGTTTTGCGTGCGCGAGCAGCGCCATCTGCTCCTTGGCCGTGAGCTTGTAGTCGAGGGGGATGATCGTCGCTCCGGCCCAGAACGCGCCGAGCCCCGCGACGATCCACTTCGACTGATTGCTCATCAAGATCGCGCAGCGATCGCCTGGCGCAAAGCCCGCGCCCTGGATGTGACCGGCGAAGGCCTCGGCTTGACGGCGCAGCTCGGTGTAGCTGAGCCGCACGTTCTCGCGATGGCGGTCGGCCTCGATCAGGGCCGTGTTGGTCTTGTAGGTGAGCAGCGCGTCGCGCAGCGCTTCACCCACCGAGGACAGCCGCGACAAGTCCAGCATGCTCACAGCCTCTGGTCGATCACGTCGGCGAGCTGAGCGAAGGTCTTGACGCCCTGCAGCTCGTAGTCTGGCACTTCGACGTCGAACTCGATCTCGAGCTCGGACAGAAGCTCGAGCGCCTGCACGCTGTCGATGCCGAGCGCATCGAAGAAGTCGTCCTCGGGCGCGAGCTTCTCGGCGTCCACTTTGAACTTCTTTCCGGCAAGGCTCATCAGCTTCTGGGTCGTATCGGACATGGGGGCTCTCGAGGGGTAGGAGCTATCGGCGCGAAGATGCGCGAAGGATCAGGGCAGATAGGGACGAAGGTCTGTGCTCTCGACGAACTTCTTCAGGGCCGCCTCCACCACGGGACGCATGACGAGGCGCTTGAAGTGCTGCTTCTCGAGCTCGAGCTCTTCTCTGGGGATGGGCTTGATGAACGCCTTGCACGTGGTGGCAGCGTCGGTGTCGAAGCGCGTGGCCTGACGCGCCGTGGAGCGCGCGACCGCGACATGCTTGCCCTGCGCCACCATTTGGCTCACGAGCCCGATGCTCTGGGCGCGCTTGGCGTTGAGGCTACGCCCGGTCAGGAGCAAGTCTCGCACCACGCCATTGCCGACATCGCGCTTCAGGCGCGGAATGCCGCCGAAGCCGGGCACGATGCCGAGTCGGAGCTCTGGAAAGCAGAAGCGCGCAGTCTTGTCGGCGATCAGGATGTCGCAGGTGAGCGCGAGCTCGAAGCCGCCGCCGAAGCACACGCCGTGGATGGCACCGACGGTGGTGAGTGGCAGCGTGTCGAGACGATCCATGACCTGGTGGATGCGGTCGATGAACTCGCCGATGCGCGCCGTGCGCTCGCCCATGTCGGGCGTGTCACGCAGGCCTGCGTAGAGCGCGCGCAGGTCGGCACCGGCACAGAAGCCGCTCTCGAGGCTCGAGTACACAACGAGCGCCCTACCCTTCGCTGGGTCGATCTCGTCGAGCGCGCGCTCGAGGCCCTCGAGCATGGGCATGCCTATCTCGTTGACGGGCGGCAGCGCGAGCTCGAGCTCGTACACGCCCTCGACGAGCTTGAGGGAGATCACGAGTAGAGCCCCTGGATCTGCTGCTGGTAGCGCTGCTCGACGGCCGAGCGCTTGAGCTTCTGGTTTGCGGTGAGCAGGCCGTTGTCGACGCTGAAGGGCTCGGGCGCGATGAAGAAGCGCCGTAGTCTGCGGTAGTGCGGCAGCTCGGCGTTGAGCTTCTCGATCGCCTGCTCGACGCGAGCTTGCTGCACGTCACCCGTCACGATGGCCGACAGGAAGGGCTTGCCGTGCCCGACCACCATCACCTGGGTTGCGCCATCGCAGTAGGCGGCGAGCTTCTCCTCGAGGGGGCCGGGCGCGACGTTGTGCCCGCTCTCGGGGACGAGAAGGTCCTTCAGGCGCCCGACGATCTTGAGATTACCCTCGGGGCTCAGCTCGGCCATGTCGCCCGAGTGAAACCAGCCGTCGCGAACCGCCTGAGCCGTCGCCTCCGGCCGCTTCCAGTACTCGGGGAAGATGTTTGGACCTCGACAGATGAGCTCGCCCTCGTCGGTGACCTTCAGCTCGACGCCGTCGATCGGAAGCCCGACGAAGCCGGGCCGCGCGCGGCCGAGCTTGTCCATGGTGACGATGGCCGTCGTCTCCGTCAGCCCGTAGACCTGATAGACCGGGATGCCGATGGTGTAAAACCAGCGTTGCGTCTCCTCGGACAGCGGCGCCGAGCCGCAGATCAGAAACTCGAGGTTTGGCCCAATCTGCTGCTTGATCTTCGGGAAGACCACCTTTTGCGCGAGCGTGAGCGCAAGCCTATCGACGAAGCTTCCCTGGCCCTTGTCGAGCTTGTCGGCCGCTTCGAGGCCCTTCGTGTAGAGCGCGAGGGCGATGCCTCCTCGCTCCTTCAGCTTGTTGCCGACGCCGGTGCGGATGCGCTCGAGCACCGCCGGCACGTTCAGGTAGTAGTTCGGGTCGGCCGTGCCCATCTCTGCGACCAGGTTGTTCAGGTCGGTCGAGATCATGATGGGATTTTGGCGATAGAGCTGCGTCCAGAGCTGGATGCGTGAGCCCGCGAAGCAGAACGGCAGGTAGTGAAACACCTTGTCGGGCGCCGTGCGCGAGCCGACCATCTCGCGAAGGCCCTCGATGGTACGCCGCAACATGAAGTCGACGTTCTCGACGGTGTAGAGCACCCCTTTGGGCTCGCCGCTCGTACCCGAGGTGTAGATCATCGTGACGCGATCGCTCTCGCTGCGCTTCACGGGTGCGGCGTCGCTCGGCGCGTGGGCGAAGACGTCGTCGAACAGCGCGATCTCGACGTGCTCGGGCCAGGCTTGCTCGAGCTGAGCCTTCAGCTCCTTCGTGTCGACGAGCACCACGCGACACTCGCAATTCTTCAGCATGCCGCTCAGCTCTTCGGGCGCCTGGCGGTCGTACATCGGCACCACGATGGCCCCCGCCGACAGGATCGCGAGGTCGGCCGCGGCCCAGCGCGCAGAGTTGTGGGCGATGAGGGCCACGCGACAGCCTGGCTCGACGCCGCGGCTCTGCAGAAAGCCGCGGGCACGCTGCATCTTCTGTTTGAGCTCTGCCCCGCTCGTGGGCACCTTTTGCTTGCCTTGGATCTCGATCAGGAGCGGGCGATCAGACGCCGCGTCGAGATTTTGAACCATCGTCTCGATGAAGCTCATGCGTGCTTCTCCATGATCGCGCGCACTGCGCTCGGCAGCGGCGGAAGGTGCGCGTGCCAGGTGCGCGGAAGATCGGGTCTGGGGAAGTCGGGATAGACGCGCATCACCTCGTCCACGAAGTCGATGCCCATCTGCCCCATCAGCTCGAGCTGTCGGGGCAAGGTGCGCGCGATGTCCGCGCGGATCTGCTCTTGTTCGGCGTCGAGCCTGCGCAGCATGTGCAGCGTGCGCTCTTCGAGGTGCTCGTCGTCGACCTCGAGGAACAGGTCCTGATGTCCGCGGTCGGTGAGCAGGTTGCGGATGCGCTCGTCCATCGTGATGCCCCCGGACGACACGAGGCCGGGCATCGAGGTGACGATGGCGTGAAAGCGCGAGCTGACCATCAAGGAGCAATTGCGCAGCACGCTGACCAGATCGTACATCGTGTGCTCATCGCTCACGAACAGCGGTGCGCGCTCGTCGAGCCGTGAGTCGACCTCCTCACAGGCCACGCGGTCGAGCATCTCCATGCCGACCAAAATCGGAAATACGCGCTTCTCCTTGCGGAAGCTGTTCACGGCGCTCGCAATGGCCTGGCAATAGGTCTCGAACTTCTCGTGCACCTCGCTCGAGGCGTTGTGGAAGTAGATCGACTTGTAGTGCTCGCCCTTGAACTGCCCCGAGAGCTGCATGGCGGCGGCTTTGAGCAGGTCGGGCTTGACCGGCCACCAGAACGGATTGATGGGGCAGATGGCGAGCACGGGCGTCTGCCCATCCCAGCCGGCCTCGCGCAACAGCGCTGCACCCCGCGACAGGGGCGCGGGCTCGAAGGTCCACGCGGTGTCGGTGCCGCCCACGTTGCGAATGCCGAGCTCGTCGAGCACCAAGCGCGAGGGCTCGTTGCGGCACAAGACGAAGCTGTTTTTGCAGTTCTTCTCGACGAAGCGCTTGAGGCTCGGAGCCATGTAGCCAGCCTCGGCGCCGTAGCCCACGCTGATCTTGCGCTCAGCGGCGGCCATGCCGATGGCGCCCGACATCATGGTGGTGAGCGCGCTTGCGAACTTGCTCTTGAACATCGAGCCTTCGCACGCGATCACGCCGTGGTGCTTCGGGCACTCGTCGAACAGAAACTTCGGAAACACCGTCGGCATCTGCACTTGGCGCACGGTGCGGAAGTAGCCCGCCGACAGCTCCTCGTTCACGGTCATGATCGTGAGCTCGAGGTTGTCGTCACCGAGCACCGTGCGAAACTGACGAATCATCTCCTCGACACGCACGTCCGCGCCGGTGTTGCGCGTTCCGACGTAGCCCGCGAGCAAGAGCTTGAGGGGCTCGCCCGCCTTGTAGACGCTCGGCGAACGGTCGAGTGCGTAGCGCGTTCCCGCCGCCTCGATCAACGCGTCCATGGCGATCTCGAGGGCTCTGTCCGGGTCGAGCAGGTCGTTCAATCGGTCGAGAAGGCCCATGCTCAAGCTCCGGGCTGGGGAGAGATGGCACCCGAGCGCTTGGCCGCCGCACGCAGGTCGTCAGGCCAGGCCTTGTAGGGGTACTTGAAGCCGCCCTCGGTCGCGAACTTGTACAAGTCGTAGCAGTAGTCGGTGAAGTTCTTCGGCGCGTAACCGAGCACCTTCTGGATGCGCGAGTTGTCGAACACGGTGTCGTAGGTGATGTACGGGAAGAACACCTTCATCAACGAGGCGGCGGGCGCGATGCCCCACTCGCGCGGCGTGTTCATGAGCTTGTCGATGGCGTAGCCGAAGGGCCGCTCGAGGCGCGGCAAAAACACGTGCTTGGGGCCGCCGTGACGCTCCATCTCGGAGACGACGTCGCGGAAGGTCGGTGAGCCGAGACCGGAGCTGAGATTGTAGGCGTCGTGCTCGGGCGCGTCTTGCATGTGCACCGCGACGATGCCGGCGCCCACGTAGTCGGCGGGCACGAAGTCGTAGCGCCAGTTGGCCTCGAGCGGCAACACCGGCAGCTTCGCGAAGAACACGAAGGCACGCACCATGTCGAACTGGGTGGTCTGTGCGAAGCGGCTGTCGCCGAGCACCGTGCTGGGGCGAAACACCGTCGTGGGCACGTCCGGCAGAAGCTCGTGCACCATGTGCTCGCAGAACTTCTTCGTGCGCGAGTAGGGGTCCCAGTCGCTCTTGTCCCAGTCGATGGCGTCGTCCTCGTGGATGACGTCGTGTTTGCACTCGCCCGTGACGGCGGTGGTCGATACGTCGCTGAAACGGCGTAGCCCGTGGTGGTCTTGGGCCGCGCGCGCGAGCTTCACCACCTCGAGCGTGCCGCGCAGGTTGGTGTTGAAGCAGGCCTTGTTGCTCTTTCTGTTGAGCGACGCCGCCACGTGCAGCACCGAGGTCGTCTCGTGAGCAAGCTTCTTGAAGGCGCTGTCGCTGAGGCCGAGCTGCTTGTCGGTGAGGTCTCCGAGCACGATCTCGATGCGCTCGTTCAGGTGCTCGTGGAACGTGGGGAAGTCCATGTGCAACTGGAGCGACTTCCAAAGACGCTGTGCACCCTCCTCTTGGCTCTTCGCACGCACGAGCAGCTTCAGCTTTTGCCCGTGCTCGGACATCAGGCCGGTGGCCACGTAGGAGCCGATGTAGCCCGTCGCGCCGGTGAGAAAGATCGTCATTCTGCTACCTCGGACGCCGGCGTGGGCGTCTTGTCTGGGGAGCGCCTGGCGCGTCCATTGGGCACCTCGATGAGGCGCACTGGCACCTTCGGCGAGTAGGTCTCGACGCGGGTGTTCTCGATGACCGGGAACGACCACCTGCGCAGACCCGGCACGTGCTGATCCATCCAGTACGAGAACCAATCGAGGCTCCTCGGCGCGTAGCGGAAGAAGCGCTCCTCGACGTTCAATCCTTCGAGCTTCTCGCAGGAGAAGCGCTGCATGTGTGTCGAGACGAACGGCTTGTAGGTGTCGAACACCTTCTCGACCAGGCTCAGGCGGCGGTCGACGCGGTCGCTCCGGTTGCTGAGCTTCTTCAGCTCCTTCTTCAGCCCTTCGGGCAGGCCCTCGGGCACATCCTTCGTGAGCTCGGTGAGCTTCTGCGCGAGCTTTCTCAGGTTGGAGGTGCGCAGCGGGTGGTCGTCGTTGACCACGCGGCCATCCCAGCGCGAGAGGATCACGCGCTCGATGGCATCCTTGCCATGCTTGCGCAGGTAGCGACGGTGGGCGAGCGAGGTGAGCTCGAGACCGCGGCCGACCGTGAGCGGATTCGAGTCGCTCGTCGCGCACTGGTACACCGGATCCGCCCTGCCCTCGAGCAGCGCCGCCGCGACCGCCGTGAGCGCCGCACAGCAGTAGTCGACGGGTACGATGTCGAGGGGCTTGTCCTTGCGCGCCGGCATGTGGCGAAACCAGGTGCCGATGAAGTAGATGAGCGGGCCCGAAGTGTTCAGGCCTTCGTTCCACCCCGGCATGGGAAACGACACTGCGCTCTCGATGATCGCAGGCCGGAAGATCGTCTGCGGCATGTCGGGGTAGCGCGACTGGATCAGCGACTCGCCCATGCTCTTCGTGAAGGTGTAGACGTTCGGAAAGCCCCAGTACTGCGCGCGATCCTTGCCGCTCTGCACGAGCCTCTCGCTGAGGCGCGCCTTCGACTCGCGGCGCAGGATGCGATCGATGAGATGCGTGTTGTTCGGGTCGTGCCCCTTCTCGATCACGCTCTTGATCAGGTCTCTGCGCAACTCCTCGAGGGCGCGCTCGCCCATCGTGCTCTCGTGGATCTCCTTCACGAGCTCTTGCAGCGCGACGTATTCTTTCTCGGCGTCGAAGTCGGCCCGAGCCGGCGCGTAGTTGGGGTGCACCTCTTCGAGGATGCGGCCCTCGCGATTGCCCGCCACGAAGCAGGTGGACACCTGGACGTAGCGGCAGTGCTTTGCGGCGTTGGCGAAGGCCGCCGCGTGGAGCGTGCCGTCCACGTTGTTCTGCAGGCCGTCGGACAGCTCCGGATCGAAGTCGACCTGTCCGGCGCAGTGGATGAAGAGATCGAGATCGCGCTGAATGCGCTGGGCAACCTTGGGGTCGATGCCGAGACCGGGCTGGCTCACGTCACCGTGCACGACCTCGATGCGCTCGGACAAAAACTGCGAAAGCCCCTCCCCGTAGCGATCGTGCAGGGGCTTGAAGGCGTAGGACTCGTTGACCATGCGCTCGAAGCGCTCGCGCGCCCCCTGGCCACGCTTGCCGCGCATCAGGACGTAGATGCGCCCCACGCTGGGGAGCTTGTCGAGCACCATGCTGAGCCAGACCTTCCCCAGAAAGCCGCTGGCTCCGGTGAAGAAGATCTGTCGGCCAGATAGCGCCTTTTCGATCGACAAAGGTGCGCTCATACGTCCCCAACTTCGCAAAAGGGTTGCCTAGGTCTCGTTGCCAGCTCAGCGGTACTCGAGCACGGGCCAGTCGGCATCACGCGCTGCGCCACGCAAAGCAAAGTCAGGATTCACGGCGCAGGGCTTGCCCACGGCCGAGAGCAACAAAAGGTCTGCGCCGTGCGCCGCGTAGGCGACTGAGCGGCTGAGGTCGATGCCATTGTCGCTCGCGTACGTTCGCGCCCAACGGCCCACGTCGTGACCGCCGATGATGGGTTCGAGCAGCTTGCCCGTGGCCTCACCATTCAGGATCTCCAAGCGATTGCAGACCGAGTCGTCGGCGCCGATTTCCGCGATCAAGGGCGTGACGATCTGCGAGATGCCCTCGGAGATCAGCACCACACGGTGGCCGTCCTTGCGCGCCTTTTTCACGAGCTCGCGGCCGCGCTCGTAGATCCGCTCGCGCAGGATGTCTTCGAAGTACTCGCGCGAGAGCTCGAAAAGCCTGTCCTCGGACATGTGCCGCAGCGCGACGTAGGCCGCACGGGTGGCGAGGGTGCGGTCGCTCTGGGCCAGAAAGCCGTAGACGGGAGCGCCGAGCGCCAAGGCAGAGAGCCTGAAGGCCCGCTCCGCGAACCCCTGGCCATTGCTCGCCAGGTAGGCCGAGGCCGCGAGCGCGCCGCGGTCGACGAGCGTGCCCTCCACGCGGAAGAAAGCTGCGGTCTGTTGAGCTGTCACGGTCTGGACTCCCTCTGACCGCCGACGCTACCGGGCGGAGAGAACGAAGAAAACCGGAAAACTAGACTGACGTGTCAGTTCAGCCGGCACGCAGATGTAGCAGGGCCGCCGCCAAGTCGCCAAATCCGCCCCCGAAGCTCCTCGAAACGGCGGTGAACGGTTTGCGCGTTGCGTCATTTACATCGAGCTTTACAGATCGGAAAGACGACGTGATCTTCCACACAGTCGCCGGCACTACCCAAAAACACTGCGCATACTGGGCGGAACAAGATGTTTCCTAAGGAAACTTTTCACTTGCCGCGTCATCACTTCCACTGCTAAACCGACCTTCGGCTCGGATCGCTGTTGATCTGTAAAACGCCGGCTCGAGGAGGATCGCATGCGAAACGTGTTCATAGCGGGCGTGGGTCAGACGCCGGTCATGAAGCGAAGCGAGGAGGATGTTCGCGAGCTGGGGGCCAGGGCCGTCCGTGACGCGATCCACAACAGTGGGCTCGAGCCTCCTACCGCCCTGTACGTCGGCAACATGCTCAGCGGCATGCTGAGCGACCAGCAGCAGCTCGGTGCCCTGATCGCCACCAGCGCGGGGTTGCACGGCATCGAAGCCGCGACGGTCGAGGCGGCCTGCGGTTCCGGGGCGGCGGCCGCGCGCTGGGGCGTGATGGCCATCGCAAGCGGTCTCCACGACGTGGTGGCGGTGTGCGGCGTGGAGCGCATGACGCACGCGCCCAAGGAGCTGACCACCCACGCCCTCGCCACGGCTTCCGACTACGCGAAGGAAGGCAGCCGAGGCGAGACGTTCGTGTCGCTCAACGCGCGACTGATGGAAGCCTACATGCACGATCACAAGGTCGATGCCGATGCCTTCGCGCCCTTCGCCGTCAACGCCCATCGCAATGCGGCCCGCAATCCCCATGCTCTCTTCAAGAAGCAGGTCGACGAGCAGGCTTACCGCGACGCGCGTCAGGTGCAGGGGCCGCTCAAGCTGTTCGACGTCTCGCCGATCTGCGACGGCTCAGCCGCGATCGTGCTCGTGTCGGAGAAGGTGGCGAAGGAAGTGGCCCGCGCAGGCAACCCGCTCGTGCGGATTCGCGCCTCCGCGGCGGCCACCGACTCACTCGGCCTCGACGACCGAAAGCGCCTTCTGCACTTGTCGGCGGTGGAGGCCTCGGCCAAGCGCGCCTACGCGGCGGCCGGCGTGGGCCCCGACGACATCGATCTGTATGAGCTGCACGATGCGTACACCGTGATGAGCGCACTGATGCTCGAAGCGGCGGGCTTCGCCCAGGAAGGGCGCGGCTACACGTTGGGCCTCGAAGGCGAGATCCGCGTCGAGGGACGCATCCCGATCACGACCATGGGCGGGCTCAAGGGACGCGGACATCCGGTGGGCGCGTCGGGCGTGTACCAGATCGTGGAGGCGTACTCGCAGCTCACGGGTCAAGCCGGCGAAAATCAGGTGAAAAACGCCCGCCTGGCCATGACGCAAAACATGGGCGGCACGGGCGCCACCGTCGTGACCCACATTCTCGAGCGGGCGGCCTGACCAGGCGCTTCAGTTCGACATGCAGATGGGATCGAAGTCGCGCCCCTTGTAGCGTGGCGTCGACTTGAGCTCATCGGCCTTCGCTCTCAGCTGCGCAACAACGGCTGGCGGCGGCTCCACGCGGCGCCCGGTTTTTTCGATCGCCTTCATCTTCCGCGCGTACTTCGTGTCGAGCAGCATGCACTCGGTCGGCGCGCTGGGCGCGACGGACCACTTCACCGCGATCTTGTGGAGGCCGTGGATGCGATCTCGTGACGCAGCAGCTTCTGCGGCGTCCATGACCCCGCGCTCGCGCGCAACCTTGTCGGCCGCGGTCTTGCCCCTGTTCGGTTTCGCAGTCGCCGAAGCCTGGAGCGGAGCATCGGGCGCGCCATCGACGCCCGGCACGTCCT
>CAYNOM010000074.1:0-15718 GCA_964398415.1 uncultured Polyangiales bacterium
GTCGTTCGTGCCACCGGAGGCTCCGCCGTCGTTCGTGCCACCGGAGGCTCCGCCGCCATCGGCGCTGGAGCCGCCCCCATCAGCGCTGCCCCCAGAGGCACCACCGTCGGATGCGCTGGCGTCGAGGCCGCTGTTGCCCGCGTCGAGCCCGCCACCACCGGCGTCGCGGAGAGGTCCGCCAGGGCCCGCATCACGATCGCGCGAGGGCGCTCCGTTGCCACCGCTCGGCGCAAAGCTCCACTCGCCGGCGTCTGGCGCGGGCAGGCCGCTTGGCGGCCTATCGTCGACCTCACCGCCGCCGATGGACAGCGGCGCCACGGAGCGAGAGCATCCGCTGCTCAGCCCAAGGCCAACCACGCACAGCCACAGTGCGAACGCTCTTTTCATCGCGATCACTCGAAAGGTGCCACCTGTGCCGCCAATTAGCGCACTTTTAGGCCGTCTCGTTCAAGCCATCACGCTCACATGCGGAGATCTCGGTGCACGGATCTGGCGCACGCGCCTACGTGAGAGGATGTGCCCCCACGTGGCTTCTGCTCAGCGTGCGTACAAGCTCGCTGGCACCTGCACACCGTGGTGACAGAAGGCGCAGGCGCTCACGGACGCGGAGGGCGGCAGCGGCAGCTGCACGTAACCGATGCGTTGGGTGCCCGCCTGCCACTGCTCGATGAGGCCACCGGGCCGCGTGAGCTCGTCCTCCACCTCGTCGAGGCGGTGCAGGTAGGGCCAGCCGACGAGCAGCGCGAGGGCCCGCGTTTCGTCGAGCATGCGTCGCATCTCGTCGAGCTGACCCGTCTTGGCGTAGGCCTCCGCGACCACGATGCGCATGCCGATCTCCTTCGATGGTGCCACCCACGAAGTGCGCTGGCAGTTGTCCGTGGCGCAGTCGTCGAGGAGGTCGAGAGCACGCATCGCGTGCGCCGGGTCGGTGAGCAGCGCGAGGGACATGGCTCCCACGACCTCCCCTTCGGAGCCGGCGACGCCGTGCTGTTCGGGCAAGGCGAGCATCTCTTCGACCTTGTTCATGCCGCCCGCGTCGTCGTACAGGGCGAAGCGCATGTACGCCTGCAGGTACTTGCGCAGCACCGTGACGTTGAGGTCGGCGGGCGCGAGATGGTGCGCCTTTTCGACCTGCGCCAGCACGTCGACGAGCTCGGTCAGGCCGCTCAGCGTGAGCATGCCGCGCGACAGGTACACCATCATGCCGCCAAACCCCATGAGCTTTCTGAGGCGCGGCTCGGCCGGCGTGCGGCTCGCGGCGATGTACTGCTTGGCGGTATCGATCCAGCGGTTCATGCCCTTCGGATCGGTGTCGAGCGAAAGCTGCCAGAACTCCTCCTCCATGGCCTGTTCGAGATCGACGCTGGCCTTACACCAGAAGCTCGTGAGCATGGAGCGACAGGCCCAGGGTAGGTCGAGCGCCATGGCGCGACTCGGCATGAGGCAGGTCACGCCGAGGCAAAGCGTGAGGAGCAAGGCGACCGGAAACACACGGGTGCGGGGCATACGTCGAGCCTTCGATTGGGGGGGGCGGAGCTTGCATACCATATTTCGAAGCCGGTCTGGGATGCCTTGGCAGGGAGCCCAAGCCGGGTCAGCGGGATCCCGTGTCCACGGGCCGGGACGGCGGAGGGGGCACGGGAGCCGGGTCGCTCAACAGCTCGCGCAGGCGCCGCACCAAGAGACTCGGCGCGAAGGGTTTCTGCAGAACCGCGGCCGGTTGTGCGAGCGGCAAGCTCGAGAGCTCCTCGGGCGCGTAGGCCGAGATGAAGAGCACACGGATCGTGGGATCGATCGCCACGAGGCGGGTGACGAGCTCGCGGCCATTCATGACTGGCATCAGCACGTCCGTCACGACGACGTCGACGTGCCCATCGTCGCTTGCCAAGCGATCGAGCGCCGCCTTGCCGTTCTCGGCGGCGAGCACCTCGAAGCCTGCGGCCAGAAGCCACTGCTCGAGCAGCTCGCGCACGGCTTGATTGTCTTCGACCAGCAACACGCGACCGTGCGTCGTCGCTTCGACGGGATGGTCCGCGCGCGGCCTTTCGGACCTCGCTTCGCCCGTGTAGGCGGGCAGCCAAAAGCGAAACGTCGTGCCGCGTGATGGCGCGCTCTCCACGCTGATCTCGCCGGCGCTCTGCTTGATGATGCCGTGCACGCTGGAAAGCCCGAGACCCGTGCCGTGCCCGCCCTTGGTCGTGAAGAAGGGCTCGAAGATGCGTGCACAGAGGGCCTCGTCCATCCCGATGCCCGTGTCCGTGACCGAACACTCGGCGTAGCGCCCCGCTTCGAGGCCCACGACCTCGGCCTCCTCGAGCACGACGTTCTTGGTGCGTAGCGTCAAGGTGCCGCCCTCGGGCATGGCATCGCGCGCGTTGAGCACGAGGTTGGCGAACACCTGCTCGAGCTGGCCGACATCGACTTCCGTGCGACACAGATCCGGATCGAGGCAGGTCACGAGCTTCACGTGTCCGCCCAGCATGCGCGAAAGCAATGGCTCGGTGCCGCGGATCACGTCGTTCAGATTCGTGGGCTTGGGATCGAGCACCTGTTTGCGGCCGAATGCGAGCAATTGCCGTGTGAGCTGGCTAGCCTGGCCCGCCGCCTTTTCGATCTCCTCCATCAGCTTCTTCGTCTCGGGTGAGCGTCGCGCGCTGAGCTCGGCGCAGGCGAGGATCACGGTGAGAACGTTGTTGAAGTCGTGGGCCACGCCCCCCGCGAGTAGGCCCACGGTCTCGAGGCGTTCGGCACGCGCGAGCCGGGTGCGCTTGTCGAGCAGCTCCTCTTGGGCGGCGCGCCGCTCGTCCACCTCGATGCGCAGAAGCGCGTGGCTCTGGGCCAGCGCCCGTGTCCGTGCATCGACGCGTATCTCGAGCTCCTGCCCGAGCTCTCTTAGCTCGCGCTCCACGCGTTCGCGCCGCTCGAGCTCGAGTCGTGCGTCATCGAGCGCGAGTCGGAGCTTCGCCTGGTTTTCGCGCAACTCGCGCTCCGATTCGCCGAGGCGCAGCGTGCTGCGCTGGCGCGAGATCACCGCCACGAGACCTGCCACGGCGGCGCTGAGCAGCGCGAACGCCATGTGCATCCACGTCTTGTCGGGCTCGCCGCTCGTCAGCGCCACGCTGATGAACGAGGCCATGCCGAGCACCACGATCGCCGCGTAAACGCCGCGCGAGAGAACCAAGACGCCCGAGCCGAAGAACACGAGCGCGATGTTCGTGCTCTGCATCGGGTCGCGCTGGATCGCGAGGTGCGTCGCGGAGTTGATCGTCGCCAGGCAGATCAGGAAGAACAACCACGCGTGCGCGTGCCGCGCTGCGGGACGTCGACGTCGCGAAACCAGGTGCACGAGCCCCATGGTCAGGGCGGTCGTGAGTGCCAACGGGGTGAGGAAGCGGTACTCGGAGCGCGGCAAGATCACGAGATGACTCACCGCGAACACGAGGTAGAGCAGGGCGCCCCAACCGCTCAGCGGAGCCACGATGTCCACTGCGGCCTGGTTCCAGATCGCCCTGCGGTCGTCGGCGGGGAGCTGCGGCACGCGATTCGCTCCTCTCGATCTCGATGTTACCGCAGAGAAACGCGGGGGAGGCGTGGGGGATTTCGGGCTGGTGTAGGCTGCTTTGACCCAAGGTGGGTAGCTTTGCCGATTTACTGGGAAATTTGCGTCGGCGTTGCGTCACAAAGTGCGGGTCGGCATGCCATTTGGGGTCCCATGGGCTTCGGCGGTGGGCTAGGGTGAGGTTGGGGACAGGAGCCAGGGGAGGACACATGGCCGAAGTTGAGCTGTCGTTCTGGGCCAAAGTCGCGCTGGGCGGGTTGATGTGGACGGTCGTGTCCACGGCGGTTGCCCTGTTCTTGGGGCGGCTGCTGCGCGACCCGAGTCATGACACCGAGCATGCTGTGTCCGAGGGCCCTGAGAGCTGGCTCGAGCATTCGGGTGAGATGGCGCCCCTCGCCGCGGCTCTCCCGCGCGTGCTTCCGCACGCTGTGAGTGCGGCTTCGGCCCTCGACGAGCTGCCGCCTGCGGAGCTCGTGAACGACGAGGGCGACGACGAGAGCACGCGCAGCAGTGGCACCCGCTACAGGCCCGTGGCACCCGCGGAAGCTGCTCCGCAGCGTCGTCTACGCTCCGTCGGCTGACAGGTCCCCGTCCGCGCAAAAGCCGCTTACGTCCGCAGCCCGAACCTGCGAAAGAAGTCTTCCTCGGTGCGGGCTTTGCGGGCGCGCTGGCTTCTGCATCGATTCGGGACGGGGACTGGACGTTGGTGGGCGACGGCTAGAATGTTTGGAAGGCGAACTGAAACGCGCCGATCACCTCGAAGGGCGTCGTGTCCAATGCGCGCACGCCGTAGTCGAGTGCCAGCGAGGCGATGGGCGTCTGAAAGCGCAGGCCTGCGCCCACCGTGGTGCGTAGGTCGGTCAGGGTCAGGTTCTTCGGGTTCGTCCACAGGTTGCCGACGTCGGTGAACAGCCCGGCGTAGAGATCGCCGATGAGCGGAAAGCGCAGCTCGGACTGGGCGGCGATGAAGGTCTGCCCACCGCGCGACACGATGTCCCTCGAGGAGTAGGTGCCCTCGAGGTCTGCCGGGATCATTTGGTTCACGTAGTAACCGCGGAAGTTCGTGCCACCGAGGTAGAACAGGCGGTTCGGGTAGCTGCGTGAGCTCTGCTCGAGGTGCACGATGCGGCCGTAGCGCACCTGGCTCGCGAACGTGAGCCACTCGAAAAGCGGCACGTAGAACGCCACGCTGCCGAGAAAGCGCAGGAGGTTGCTGCGAAACACCTCACTCGACAGGCCCTCGTTCGTGACGATTCGCCGCTGTCGATCCGTGAGCGTGCGCGCCCACTCGCTGCTGAGCGACAGCAAGAGGCCTCGTCGCGGGTTGTAGGCTCGATCGCGCAGGTCGTACGACCAGGTGAGCTGCGTGGACGCGAGGGTGTTGTCGCCCTCGGGCACGATCGCCGACGGCGGCAGATTGCCGTAGTCGACCTCGCCGCCCGCCGCGTCGTGCAAGGCGAACAGGTAGAAGTCGCTGCTCTCGATCTCCTCGGCCAGAGCAAACGTGACGCGACGGATGGGCCGGTAGAAGAGCGTGGCGATCACGCTCTGCTTCTCGATGCGAAAGTCGCGCTGCAAGTCCTGGAGCGAGACCAGATCGACCGTGACGCTGTTCTTCGGAAGGTGGCGGATGTAGGGGATGCCGAGGCTCAGGGTGGCCTGGTACTCGATGCGTTGGGCCTGCGACAGCGCGGTGTAGCGCCGCTCGATCTGCTGATCGAGAAACACGAACTGATAGCCGAGCTGCCCACGAAACGAGGCGTGCACCGCGGTGCCGAACAGATTGCGATAGCCGTACTCGAAGCCGCCGCGCACGCCTTCGCCCGTGCTGAAGCCGGCCGTCCAACCGAGGTACTGGGACTTGCGCTCGGTGACACTGATCACGACCGTCTTCGTGCGTGCGGGTAGGTCGGCTTCCTCGGGCGCCACCGTCACACTCGTGAAGATGTCGAGAGCGAGCAGGCTCTCCTCTGTCTTCTCGGCCAGGGAGGGGCGATAGATCTCACCCGGGACGAGCTGCACGCGATTCAGGATCATGCGCTTGCTCGAGCGCTCGGCGCCGCGCACCTCGATGCCGCTCACGTGCACGACGAAGCGTTCGACGACCTCGAAGTTGATCTCGGCACGGGTGCCGTCGTCCGAGGTGCGCACCCGCGGCTCGACGGTTGCGTAGAAGAAGCCCCGCTCCTGATAGGTGCGCAACACGCGCAGCCGCGCCTCTTCGAGCTTCAGGTAGCTGAAGGGGGTGCCGCGCTCGAGCCCCGCTGCCTCGAGCAGCGAGCGACTCGGCAGCTGTGCGTTGCCCGTGGTGAGCACCTCGTAGACGAAAGTGCGCGGTCCCTCGTTGATCGAGATGGCGACGACCGCTTTCCCCTTCTCCGGGAGCCGCTTGAGCACGGGCTCGGACACATCGACGCGCAGGTAACCGTCGCCGCGGTACAGCTCGCGAATGTGTTCGATGGCTTCTGCATAGGTGGGGGCGTAGAAGATGCGGTGCGGATCCTGAACCAATGGCTTACGCGTTTCGCGCCGTGCCACAGGCTTGCCGCCGCCGAAGCCGAGTTCGTCAGCGACCTCGGAGTCGACCGGCTGCCTCAGCGTGGAGCCTTCCAGGTCTTCCTCGAGGTAGCTGAAGATTTGCTCGCGCAGGATCTCGTCCTCGAAGTGCGACGCGCCAGGAAAGCTGATGGCGACGACTTCGGTCTGCTCGCCTGGCTCGATGTCGAACACGAGCGCCACCGAGTCGACGTCGCCCGGGCCCTCGCTCCCATCCTTGGCCCGCCGAATCGCCTGTTGGGAGAGGTGCACCTTGGCGTCGAGAAAGCCGTAGCGGTGGTACAGGTCGAGTAGCTTGCTCTCGAGGGCCCTCAGTGAGGGCTCGCCGAGCAGGCGCTCTTCGCCGAGCTCGAGCTCCGCGAACAGGGTGCTGTCGTCGAGGGCGCGATTGCCGCGAAACACGGCGCGATGGTGAGGGCCGACGTGGCTCGGGATGATCACGCGCCCCTGAACACCCGAGACCTCGATACGCGGCTCACCGAACTCGGCGGTGTAGAAGCCGGCGCGTCGCAACAGCTCCTCGCCCCGCCGCAGATCGTCCGTGATCTTCTCCTTGTCGGCGACGTCGCCCACATCGAAGCGCAGCACGCGTCGCAAGCCCGTGCGACTCGGAAGTGGATCGCCGTCGAACACGATCTCCGCGATGAGGGTGGGCGGGCCTTCGTCGATCTCGATGCGTACGACTTTGCGCGCCGGATCGTCGGTCTCGCGCAAGAGCACGCGAGCTTCAGCGCTCATGTAGCCGCGCGTCGCGTAGGTTTCGCGCAGCGCGACGCTCACGCTCGGTAGCTGCTCAGGGTCGAGCTCCACGCCCTCCCTGAGGCCGGCGATGCGCTCCACGTCGCGCGTGTCGAGCACTTCGTTCCCGGCCACGTCGACGCGCTGGGCGATCATGCGCGGGGCCAGGTGAAAGAGCAGCTCGACGCCACCCGGAACGAGCCGGGCGTCCACCTGGATGTCGGACCACTTGCCCGACTCGCTCAGCTCGCGGATGGCTTCGCGCACGAGCGCCCGACTGAGCGGCGCCCCGCGCGGCACAGACAGCTCACGCTCGTCCACTCGTCCCGCCTGGTCGCCTACGGCCCTGGCCTCGATCACCCGCTTGCCGAGCCACTCGGCCGGGATCTCCGCGCGTGCGAAGCCCGGGATGAGCCACAGCCCGACGAGCAGCAGAAGTCCGCCGAACGAGCGACACAGGACTCTGCCGAACGCTTTGCTCACGAACCCCCGCCGCTCCACCACCGAGGGTCCGTGTATCTCAGTCGAACTCGAGCCGCCAGCGCAGATCGACGCCGACGTTGCCGAACTGGGAGGAGGTCGTGGTCTGCACGTTGTCGTAGGCAGCCTCCACGCTGGTCTGGTCATCGAAGCGCCACTCGACGCCGGTCTTGAAGTTCGACTCGGCCGACAGGCCGGTGGTGGCGCTGGCCCGCACGCGGTCGCTCAGGCGCTTACCCACCACGACCTGGGGCTCGGTGCGGCCGGAGCGAACGGAGTAGGCGCTGGTGACGGCGAAGTCGTCGATCACGGGCAGTGCGCGCTTCACTTCTCGGTCGACGCCCGTGACGGAGGCCAGGGCTTCGAGGGCGGCACCGCCCGTGAGCTCGCCCGTGCCCAGGCGCTCGGCCTCGGCGCGCGTGAGTCCCGCCGTGAGCAGGAGCGCAATGTCTTCCTGGGCCAGGGCGGGATCGCTCGAGGTCTCGAGGCGCAGGTCGTCGCTGTCGCCGTAGGCGTGTAGAGAGATCAGCCAGCGTGCGCCCGAGGCATCCGCCGTGCGTCGGAACTCGGTGCGCGCGTGGACGTCGAGCCGAGGGCTGACCTTTGCAGGATCGTCGAAGCGCACGGTGCCGTCTTGGATCGCGAACTCCGTGTTTCGAAAGCGCAGCGTGCCGCGCGTGAGCTCGAGCGTGCCGATCACGCCCGTGCGCTGGTCTGTGCCCACGAGCTTGAAGGGGCGCTCGCTGTCCTCGATGCGCAGCTCGGCCGTGATCAAATTGTTGTTGATGCGCAGCGGCGTGTTCTCGACGACGGTGAGGTCGAAAGCGAGCCTGTCGAGCTCTGGGTCGTAGGTCTCTCTCGAGATGCGCTTTGCCTGGGACAGGCCCGAAAGGCGCTCGGCGATGCCGAGTGAGAAACTGCGCTCGTAGCGCACGCGCTCGAGGCGCAGGGTGCCAGTCAGAAGTGGCAGGCGCGCGCCGCTCTGGTAAGTGAGTCGCGTGTCTGCCGAAAAGGCCACTTGCACGCCCGGCTCGGGCTCGAGGCTGATGTTGCGCCCCGTCAGAAACAGCTCGTAGCGCGATAGGCGATTTTCAGAGAGCGCCGCGGAGCCCGTCACGCTCACGCGTCCGCCCGCCACGTCACCCTCGAGCTTCTCGAGCAGGATCTCGCGCTCGCTGAACGACAAGCTGGCCGACACCTTCTGCAGCGGCTGCGGATAGCCCACGAGCAACAAAGAGCCGCCCTGGAGCGTGGCGCGGCCAAAGACCTTGGGATTCTTCGCCTGGCCCGTCACCCGCACATCGACCGCGACGCGGCCCGACGATTGCGAGACGCCCGGCAAGAGCGCAGACAGGGCCGCGAGATCGACGTCGCCGTGGAGCTGAGTGGACAGGCCGCTTTCGAGCGATGCCCCGCCTGCGACGCTCAGCACGGAGCCGTTTCCGATGAAACGCGCGCGCTCGATGCGAGCGCCTCGGCCGGTGAGGTGCAGCGTAGCGGGGCCGTCTGCTTGGATGAACGCCTGATCTTGGCCGAGGCGAAAGTGGCCGATGGTGACGAGACCCAGCAGGGAATCGGGCCGCTCGAGAAAGCCGCCGTGCACATCGATGCTTGCGCTGAGGGCTCCGGTGATGGGTGCCTCGGTGCGTTTTGGACGGCGAAACAGCCAGGCCATGGGCAGCTCGCGGAGCAGCATGCGTCCGCGCACTGGCGTGCCGTCTGCGATGCCGAGGGCTAGGTCGAGGTCGATCTTGCCGTCGAAGCCGCCGCCGCACACTACGTAGGCGAGGGCGGGGGCTCGTTTCTCGGGCAACACCACGTCGCTGCTTCCAGGAAAGACGGCCGTGGCAAAGCCGCTGCGAGCGCGCGCACAGGTCTCGTTCGCCGGAGTATTCTTGGGCGTCCAGGTTTTCGCGGCTCGTATCCAGGGGTCGTCTTGGTGGGTGAGCTTCACGTAGGTTCTGAGGTCGCCGAGCGCACGGTCGCCAACGGCCGCTCCGATCAGCTCCGCGTCGAAGCCCGCCTCGGGTCGCTCGAGGGTGCCGCGCAGGGTGCCTACGGCATTGAGCTCCCCGTTCAGCGCCTCGGTCACGGCGTCCGCCGAGACGAAGTCTCGTAAGGCGAGCTCCTCTGCGAATACGGTCATGTTGAGCGTGGCACCGAGGCCCATGCGCCCCGACGCGTGCACGGCGCCGCCTCCCTTCGTCAGGTGCAGCTCCGAAAGCTCGAGCTCGGCCCCGCGCGCGCCCTCCGAGATGTGGCGAAAGGTCCAGCGTCCTTCTGCCCGTCCTCGCCCGAAGGGAACGCCGTGCACCTTCGCGCTCTCGACGTCGAGATCCACGTCGACGGCCAGGGTTCCGTCCGCGTCGTCGCCCTCGAACCCGAAGCTGTAGCGCGCGCGCGCATCGCCGCTGACGACACCCTGATAGGAGGCGAAGTCCGCGTCATCGTCGAGGAGAACCGTGTGATAGAAGTCGGCGAGTGTGAGGCGATCGAAGCGTGCGCTGGCGTCGATCGCGAAGTGCTCGGTGAAGTCGAGCAACAGATCGTGAATGACGTAGCTGGTGTCGTTCTTCTTGACGCTGGTGTCGCTGAAGCGCACCGCGCGCCCGTCCTGCTCCATCACCGCCCGCGTCTTGATGTGGCCCACGCGAAAGCCGTCGATCTCGAAGCCCTGCAGGTCGAGGGTCCCGGTGAGGGTGGGATCCGAGTAGGTGCCTGCGACGTCCAAGCTGAACTTTCCCGCGCCCGCCAGCTGCATGCCGACGAGATGCGTGGCATCGCGCAAGTCGAGGGCGTCGCTCGTGGCGACGACGCCGAGACGCTCGTCGAAGCCCACGTGCACCGTCACGAGCATCTCGCTGTGCGGCAGGGTTCCGCGCAGGTTTTCGAAGCGTAGCGCGTCGGGGCGGATCGCCACCCGGCCCGCCACGTGACCGGCGGGGGTGCCGATCACTTCCTTCGAAGCGGGGTCGTGATAGGGGCCGTCGAGGGTACGAAACGACAGATGATCGGCCCAGATGGGGCCATTGATGTCGATCGGGTTCGCGGTGCCCGCGATCTTGAAGCCCCCTCGCAGGTGCCAGTCGACGATGCAGTCCTGCGTGACGTCGAGCTGAGCCATCAGCTTCTGGAACACCAAGCCTTCGATCTTGGCCTCGACCTCGAGAGGGAGCGTCTCGCTCAGCCCCAGCTTGCCCGACAGCTCCACCACCCCGCCGTTCTCGATGATGTGGCCCTCACTGCCAGGTAACAGCGCGACTTCGGAAGGTGTCGCGTCGATCTCGAGCTCGAGCTGGCCGAAGCCGAAGCCATCGAGGTGTGGATCTTGCGCGCTGAGGTGCCCGCGAGCGTGGTAATCGCTCCCCGCGCCGCTCAGCTCGAAGGAGGCCGAGACGGCGCCATCGACGGGCGGCAAGTCGAGACCGTGGGGTAGTGCGGCGAGGCGTCCGAGGTCGCTCGCGAGCTCGACGTGCGCCTGGTAGCGGCCGTGCTGCACGGGCAGGGCGAGCTTGCCCTTGCGCACGCCGAGCGTGAGCAGCGACGTCTTGATGTCGAAGCTGTCGATCTCGAGGCCGTCGGGCGCGATCCGTGCCGACAACAAGGCGCTCTGCACTTCTTCGCGACCGAGCTCGTGGACGAGCTGCCCCTTGCCGACCGACAGCTGAAGCGAGATGCGGGTTCCATCGGTGACGCGCGCGACGGCGCTGAGCTGCTCGAGGCTGCCCGAGAGCAGGGGGGCCGCGTCCACCACCAGCTTGGCGCGGCGTACGATGAGCTCTTCGAGGGGCAGGCGGCTCGGCCGCCCGTCGTCTGTGGTCGCACCGTGCAGCGTGGGCAAGTTCACGATCTTGCCGTCTTCGATGCGCAGCCGAACGTAGGCGCCCTCGATCTGGATGCGGGCGAGCTCGAGCTCGCCCCGGAGCAGAGCCCACAGGGAAGGCTCGAGGATGAGCGAGCCGGCGCTGGCCAAGGTGCCGTGCTCTGGGTGGTCGAGCACGATGCTGCGCGCCACGATCCGAAATGGCAGCTCGAGGGTCATGGGCCCGAGGTCTGCGCGCAGGCCGAGCTGGCTGCGGATGGCGGAGGCCACGCGGTCGTGAATGCGGCCGCGCACGTACGGGTGCTGAAGGGCGCTCCAACCAAGCAGCGCCAGTGCCATGATTCCTAGCAGTATCCAGCCTTTGTGGAATCTGCTGCGTTTGCCTTTGGGCCTCATCACGCCCCGTTGGTTCGTGGTAGCACGCGATTCGAGCCATCGGGCCTTTTCGGCGCGTGCGATTGTCAGACGCCTCGCAGGGCGTCACATTCTCAGCATGGATTTGAGCGAGCTCGGGGTTGGCCGTTCGCGAGAGACCAGCATCGTGCGCGATGCCGAAGGGCGCTGGTTTCATGAGGGGCAGCCCCTCGACCACGAAAAGCTGAGCCGCGCCTTCGATCGTTGGGTTGCCCGGGCCGAGGACGGGCGCTTCTGCCTCAAGAACGACATCAACTGGGCCTACATCACCCTCGAAGGCGCTCCATTTTTCGTGCGCAAGGTCCGCATTGCGGCCGATCGCGCGCTGCTCAGCCTGTCGAACGACGAAGAGGTGGCCCTCGATGCCCATACGCTGCGCGAGGGCCCGGACGGTGCCCTCTACTGCGACGCCTATCCAGGCATGGCGGCGCGCTTCGACAAACATGCGGCGGTGCAGCTCGGTGAGCTCGTCGACGAAGACGAGCAGGGCACCTACGTGCGTGCCGGAAATGTCCGGGTGCGTCCGCCGCGCGTGCAAGATCCCCTGCTCTCGACTAGGAACTCGAACGACGCATGAACAAGAACGCAGACAAGACCGCCGCGCTCATCGCCTTCGTGCTCGGAGCCCCGTTCGCGTTCATGCTGGTGCGAGGCTTCGCCGAAGGCGAGACGCGCCGCAAGGAGATCCCCTTGCGCGCCATGCTGGGTGACGAGGCCTTCGAGACCTTCCGCGACGGCGAGACGGCGCCCTTTCACTACTACGGCAACGACCGTCTGGCGCCCGACTTCGAGCTCGTCGACCAGCACGGAAAGCCCTGGCGACTCAAGGACCAGCGCGGCAAGACCGTGGTGATGAACTTCTGGACCATCACCTGTGGTCCCTGCGTCAAAGAGATGCCCTCGCTCGAGCAGCTCGCGCTGTTGGCCGCGGAAGACGCAAAGCTCGAGGTGGTGGCGATCACCACCGACAAGAACTGGGACGAGGTGAAGAGCCTGTTCAAGCCCGACTCCCAGCTGCGCGTGCTCTTCGACCCCGACAAGAAGGTCGTGCGCGATACCTTCGGTACCAAGCTCTACCCGGAGACCTGGGTTGTCGATCCCGACGGTGTGATCCGCGTGCGCGTGGATGGTGGCCGCGACTGGGGCTCGCCCATCGCTATCGACATGATCCGCGGCGTAGGCGGCTGATTCACTCGACGCGGCAGCCTCCCGTGTCGCACGCCTTTCGCCCCGTGAGCCTGAGGCGGTTTCGCGCAAACCAGGCATAGGCGAGGTCCGCGAGCTGCTTCACCCCCGGCAGGCGGGTGGGCGAAAGCAGAAACCCGTAACCCGCGGCGGCGTAGGCGCGCCGGAAGGCCTCGACACCGGTGACCGTGCTGCCATCTGGAAGCACGGCATGGATGTGGCCCATCACCTCGGCCTGGGTGAGGCCGTAGCGGGCCGCGTCGAAGTCGGGGGCCGCGATGTTCTCGAGGCAGAGACGCCCGCCGCGCAGGTTCATGCGCTCGAGCAGGCGCGCCTCCCGCACACACAAGGGGCAGTCGCCGTCGTAGAGCAGCTTCACCGAAAAGGCTTGCTGAGAGCTGTGCACCGATTCCTCCTCGTCTTGCCATTATTATGGTTTGTCTAATGTTGCTTGCAATGTTTGTTTTGGTGCTTAGGCTGATCCCATGGACGGGACGAAGGGCAGGCGTTGGGCGGTATGGGCGGGTGTTTCACTCGCCTTGGGGCTTGGGTTGTTGCTCTTGGGGAGGAGTGCCATGGCGCGTGACATCGAGGAGCCGGCATATCGGTTGGTGAGAAATTACGGGAGTTTCGAGGTGCGTGACTACGCCCCGCAGATCGTGGCCCGCACCCAGGTGGCGGGCTCGTTCAAGGGCAGTCTCAATGAGGGCTTCAGGCGTCTCGCGCGCTTCATCTTCGGCGGGAACGCCCAGGGCACCTCCATTGCCATGACGGCGCCCGTGGCCCAGGTGGCGGCCCCGAGTGGCTGGTTTGTGACCTTCTCCATGCCCTCGGCCTACGACCTGAGCAGCCTGCCCCGCCCGAGCGATGCGCGGGTGGCCCTCGAGCAAGTGCCGGCGCGGCGCATGGCGGTGCTGCGGTTTTCGGGCTGGGTCGACCAGGAAAAACGCGAGAAGCGCGAACGCGAGCTGCGCGACGCCTTGCGGCGTGAGGGCCTCGAGCCCGAGGGGCCCGCCATCCTCGCGCAATACGACCCGCCGTGGCGGCTTCCCTTTCTGCGTCGCAACGAGCTTCAGGTGCCGCTCGTCAACTGAACCGGGCGGGCGGTCACTCGCTCGTCAACGGACCGAACAGAAGCGCGCCCATCACCACGAACACGAGATCGAAGGCGAACAGGATCCGCAGCCAGCTCACGATCTCGGAGAGGCTCGCCCCAGAGAGCACCTCGCGCGTGGCGACGACGCCGGCGAGCAGCGCGGGCGAGACGAGCGGAAACAGCACGACGCTGAGCACGAGCTCCTTGGTGCGCGTGCGCACCCCCATGGCAGCAAACAAGGTGCCGGCTGCGGAGAAGCCCACGGTGCCCATGGCGACGAGCGTCAGCACAGGCAGCCACACGTGGCCGAGATCGAGTCGGTACAACACGGCCACGATCGGCACGAGCAAGAGCTCGACGAGGGTCAAGAATGCGAACACGCCGAGCGTCTTGCCGAGAAAGATGGCTGCACGCGGCAGGGGCGAGAGCAAAAGCCCGCGCATGACGTCGTGATCGCGCTCGCGCGCCCAGCTGCGGCCCATGGCCAGCACACCCGAGAAGGCGATGCTGATCCACAAGACGCCGGGCGCGACGCGGCGCGAGGTGACGTCGTCGAGGTAGAACGACAGCGAAGACATCACCGCCACGAGCAGCGCGAAGAAGCCGGTGGTGATGAGGATCTCGCCGGTGCGCAGCTCGATACGAAGATCTTTTTGGAACACCAGCCAGCTGGCGCGCAGAAGGTTCATGCCGCTTCCTTGGAAAGCCGGCCGCGCTCGAGTCGCACGCGATGGTCGGCAAGGGCATCGGCGAGGGCTACGTCGTGGGTGATCAGCGCGACAATGGCACCCCGGGCGCGCTCGATCTTCACGGCTTCGACGAGCTGGGCGCTCGAGCGCACGTCGAGGCCCGTGCTCGGCTCGTCGAGCAGGATCAGGCATGGCTCGTGCAGCAAGGCGCGCGCGAGTGACAGCCGCTGCAGCTGGCCGCGCGAATAGGTGCGCGCCGGCCGATCCCAAAACGCCGTGGCGTCGAAGCGCTCGCCGAGCTCGGCCACACGTCGCGCGTCGACCTCGTAGATGCGGGCGAACAGTGCGAGGTTCTCGCGCCCGCTGAGATCGGGGTAGAGCATGGCGGCGTGGGCCAAAACACCGAGGCTCTTGCGCAGGCTCTGACGGTGCTTGAACGCATCGAGCTTGCCGAAGCGCAGGCTGCCGCGGGTGGGGCGGCTCAGGAGCGAGAGCACGTCGAGCAGGGTGCTCTTGCCGGCCCCGTTCGGGCCCTCGATGACGGTGACCGCACCCGCTTCGAGCGTCACGTCGACGCCGGCGAGGGCGCGCGTGGCGCCGAAGACCTTCACGATGCCGCGCGCCTCGACGCGCTCGAAGGAGATGGCCACGGGCCGACCCTAGCACGCGAGGGACCCGTCCGAGAGAAGCTGGCGGGCCGCCGCCAGATGCCCGCCAAATCCGCCACTCGACACCGTGCAAGCTCGCGAAATCTGGCGCACGGAGCCCGGCACGAAGCCTGCGTAGGGCGGGGCAGAAAGGAACGACTACCCATGCATCACACGATTCTGCTGCTCAGCGCGTTCGCCTTGTCTCTCTCCGCCGCCTGCGGAGCTACCTCCGGGGCGGACGCACCCGGTCATCTATCCTTGTCCCTGTCGAGCCAGGCCGGAGGCGTGGGCTATCGACTCGAGAATGCCCGCTTCACGCTCGAGGGACCCGAAACGCGCGGCATCGTGGCCGAGGGGGACGACCCGCTCGAACTCACGCTGCCGGCTGGAGCCTATGCGCTGACGCTGCTCGATGGCTGGTCGCTGTTGCGAGTCACCGAGCCAGGCGCGCCCGTGATGGCGGAGCTGTTGAGCGAAAACCCGATGACGCTGCTCGTCGAGCCCGGTCAGAGCACACAGGCGCTGTTT
>CAYNOM010000075.1:0-13231 GCA_964398415.1 uncultured Polyangiales bacterium
CACCGCAGGCCGCAGGTGGACGAGGCGAAGAGCATGGGGCACTGCGAGGTCGCCACGGCCGCGCGCGATCTCGAGGCGTGCGATGCCTGCGATGGCGCGCGGATAATCTGGCGAGGTGCGAAGCGCTTCCGTGTAGCGAGCCCGCGCGGTGCGCGAAAGGCCGCGGTCGAGAAACAGGTTGCCCTGGGTCGTCAGCTCCGCGGCGCGTGCGAGCTGGCGCTGTCTCGACTCGCTCGAGACCTGACCGCCTTCGGACTGCTCCGCGAGCTCTTCCTCTCCGGCGTCGGGCTGCGAAGCGGCGCGTGGCAGTGCCGCCACCTGCACGGGGGTCGCGGCGAGCGCGTGGGGGGCCTGATCACGCTTCGCGAACGCAAGGTGTGAAGCGAACCAGCCCGCCACGATCAACAACGGAAGCAGGGCCAAGGCACCCACTTTGCGGCGCTGCGCCGACCGCAGCGTCGGTGACGTAAGCTCCACGTCCGCCCGTGCCAGGGCGGGTGGCGCAAGCGTGAAGTGCGCCTCCGGCTCCTCCGGCGCGGTGTCTGAGGCCTGCGGCACGAAAGCCACCTGCAGGTCGCTCACCCCATGGGCGGACGCGAGCTCGAGGCCGGACGTGGACGAGCTTGTGGTCGGCTTTGATCGAGCCGCGGGCCCCAGCAGCGTGTTGTCGAAAGCGCGCCGCACCCGCGCGGCTTCGGCTTTGGCCCGGGATGTCGGGGTCAGCTCTTGAGACTCGAAACCCACCGTGCGGTCCTTCAGTGCGGTGTTCAGCGCTGCATCCAGCGGGGACATGATGTTGGTGACCGCGGGTCGCACGACCGAGCGCACGATCACCTCGCCCTCGGTCAGCCTGACCAGCATCGCGAGTACCTCGGCGCCGAGCAGCGGCGCTTCCCACGGCGCATTTTCGTCCGAAAATCCGTGTGGACCTCCGAGCGCACCCACGATCAGGGCTGGAGCGACGGCGACGTGCAGCGTGTGGGCACCCCCGTCGACGCGTGCACGCAGCGGGCGCCCCGCTTCCAGCAGCCCGCGCAGCATCCGCACGGGGCCGAGGCGGTCGAGGCGTAGCGAAAACTCCTGCTGGTTTTGCCCTGCCGTGACGAGCTGGCGGTACTCCGCGCTGAGGTCGTGAATCGCCCCACATATCCGCGGTAGGTTCAGCGCCTCGGTTTGGCCCCCACGAAGCGACCCACGCGGCAGCAACAACACCGGTGCAAAGCGCAGCCGCGGCCGCTCCCAGACGTTGCGCACGATGTCGAGCCCGTCGCCCGCGAAGTCCGCCATGTCCAGCAAGATCACATCGGGGTCGAGCGCCTCCGCGCGTCTCAGGGAACGCTCCTCGAGGCTCAGCGCAACGACCTCGCCGCCCCGCGCTCGCAGACCGTGTGACAGCGCTTCGGCGTCGCCTGGCTCCTGGTGCAGAACGGCGATGCGCCGCCCCTCGACGTGGGGAACACACGCGCTCGACGCCATCGCCTCCAAGGTGATGAGGCGCGCGGGTGGCAGAGTTGCCTGGTCGGCGGCGGGGACCAGCGAGAGGCAACGGCTGCCCAGGTGAGACACGAGCGCGGGCGGTGGCGGCGATTCGCCGAGCCATGCGATGGTATCGATGAGCCGTCCAGGGCGTTCCACGCGTCGGTCCTCTAGTTCAGCCAAGTCCACCCGGCCTCACATCTGGATATCCATGCGACCTGCGCTGGTTGGGTGGTGCGCACTCCGCTGTATGTTGCGGACTCGGGGTGGCCTTCGTGCGGCAGCCCGATTGCACGCGACGCCCTGCGCGCTCATCGACGAAAGCCCCTTTGAAGACGAGATGATGGCTTTCGCTTCGCCTTGGGGGTCACCTCGCTGATCGAGCCGTGGAGCATCGCGGCCCCCCCTGCTAGATCACCGGGCTGATGTCCCCGCAAGGAAGTGACGCCCAAGCCGATGCGCGACTGACTCCGCTGCTCGCGTCTTTCGATGCCCTGCCGCCCGCGGAGCGCCGTGCGTTGTCGCTGCTCGCGGTCGCGCACGAGCCGCTGCATCACACCGACATGGGCCAGCTTCTCAAGCGACTCGGCCTGCGAACAGAGCAGGGCACGCAGATCTCGATGGCGCTCTTGCTCGAGTGGTGCGCCCGCTGGATCGCCGCATCCCTCATGCGCGAAGATCACCTCGGCTCGTGTGCGGTGACGTCGGCGCTGCAGTACGCGCTGCTCGAGCGGCTCTTCGCGAGCGGTGAGCTCCCAGGGCTCGCGTCGCAGGTGCGCGCAGAGCGTCGACTGCTCACACGCGGCTACTTGGTCGACCGGGGGGCCGCGTCCCGGGAGCTGCTATTGAGCACGTACCTCGGCCCTTCTACCGAGCTCGAGGAGGGCTTGCGACGACTCGAGGGGCCGGGCTTACGCGGTGCCGAGCCCGGCTTGTGGCTCGAGGCGCTTGGCGTTGCGCCTCCCGCCAAAGTTCTGCAGAAGCTCGAGCCGGTCATGCTCCGTCTCTATCTGGGGGAGCTGTTCTCGCTGTTGTCGGTCATCCTCGAGCAGCCTTCGGAGGCGGCGCTCTCTTGCGCGCTGCAGCAATTCTCGGAGCTCGACCCGCGAGCTCGCGCGCTCGTGTGTCAGCACCTCTGCCTTTGCGGTCGTGCCGAAGACGCGCTCGCTCTCGTCGAGGAGCTGCATGGCGCGGATGGAGCGTCGATGCGCGCCTTGTGTCTGCTCGTGCTCGGGCGCTTCGACCAAGCGCGCTTCGAGGCGCGCACGGCGCTCGAGCTATCGCACGCAAAATCGAGCGGGCGCTTCAAGGGGTTCAAGGGGCCCCTCGCGCCCTTTCTCGCGTTGCTGCTCGCCACGGGCGAAGATCCACGCGGCCACGAGCTCGCGCACGCTCTCGTGACCCACAAACAGGCCCTGTCTTGGTCGCGTGACGTGCTGCGCGCCCTCTCGTTGCTGCTGCAGGCGCGCGGTGGCGCCGTGGCGTACGCCTTTCCCACCGCCACCCTCGACGACGAATCCGAGGTGTCCGCGCTGCTCAAGTTTCACGCGCCCGACGGCTGGCAAGGCTTCTTGTTCTGGGCGCTGCTCGGGCGCGCGCGGGGGGCTTCGTTCGGCAAACGCTTCGTGGAAGCCCTGGCAAAGCTGAGGCGGCGCGTCGACGCTGGGGGCTACCTTTGGCTCGCCTCCGAGCTCGCGCGCGCCACCGACGACACGGCCCAGGGCTTGTTCCGTTTGTACCAGCGCGAGGAGCCCTGGGAGCGTGCGCTGCGTGCGCTCGAGGCGGAGCTTCAACGTGCGAGCGCAAAGCCCCTCGAGCCGCCGCCAAAAGAGGAGCGCCTGGCTTGGTCGCTCGTCGTCGATCGCACAGGTCATCAGGTGTCTGCGCGGGTCCAGACGAAAACGGCGTCGGGCTACAGCGCGGGGCGTCAAGTGAGCTGGAAGACCCTCGCGCAGGCGCCGAACGATGCCCCCTTTTTCAGTCCGGAGGACGCGCCGATCCTCGCCTGCATCACCCTCGACAAGAAGTACGCGCAGTATGGCTATTCGCCGTCGTACCTGCTTTCGCCCGAGGCTCCGCTCGCGCTCGTTGGACATCCACGCGTATTTGCCGATCACGAATGCAGAAGGCCCACGCGCGTGGTGCGAGGTCGTCCGCGCGTCGACGTGATCGAAGAGCAAGGACAGCTCGTGGTGCGCATGGTGCCCCCAGAGCTCGGCGCGCGTGAGATCGTGTGCCTGCGCGAGGCCGAAGACCGTGTCGCGGTCTATGCGCTCAGTCCCGAGCAGGAGGGCGTGGGAAAGCTGCTGCGGCAGGGTCTCAAGCTGCCCCCTGAGGCCAAGCCCCGTGCCACCAGGGTGCTGTCGCGGCTCGTGACGTACTTTCCCGTGGCGTCCGATCTCGAGCTCGAGGATGGACGCGTCGCCGTCGAGAAAGTCGAAGGAGACGGCCGCCTGTGTGTCGACCTGCGTCCTGCCCAGCACGGGCTGACCGTGAGCGTGGTGGTGGCCCCGCTCGAGGACGGCACCGTGTTCGTGCCAGGCGAGGGGCCGAGCTCGGTGCTCGCCGAGCTCGCGCACGAGGGCGTGGTGCGTCGCGTGCGTTGCGATCGGGATCACGCGCGCGAGCGCGCCGACGTCGAAGCGCTGCTTCAGGCCTGTCCCACGCTGCTCGGTCTGAATGTGCAGCGCCCGCTGAGTGTACCCGCGCGACTGGCCTGCCTCGAGCTTCTGTGTGAGCTCAGCACCCTGGGCGAGCGCGTGCGCGTGCGTTGGCCCGAGGGGCAACCGCTGCGCGTGCTCGGCGAGCGTGACGCGCGCGACGTGAAGCTCAGGCTCGCAGGCCAGGGACACTGGCTCGCTCCGCAGGGCGAGCTCGAGATCGATGAGACGCTGAAGCTTTCACTCAGCGAGCTGCTCCAGCGCTACGCGCGCCGCGACGGGCGCTTCATCGAGCTCGAGAACGGGCAGTTCGTGGCGTTGACCGAGCGTCTCTCCCGCGCGCTGTCGACACTCTCGCGCTCCGTGCACAAGAAGGGCGACGCACTCGCGCTGCACCCGCTCGTCGCGGACGTGCTGTTCGATGATGTCGAAGAGTGGGGAGCGGTCGAGACCGACCGAGAGGTGAAGGCGCGCCTCACCCGGTTGGCTGCGGCTCGCGCCACCGAGCCCGAGCTGCCCCAGGGCTTCCATGCCGAGCTGCGCCCCTATCAGCACGAGGGCTTTCAGTGGATCGAGCGCCTGTTTGCCTGGGGCGCAGGCGCCTGCCTCGCTGACGACATGGGTCTCGGCAAGACGCTACAGACCTTGGCCGTGTTGCTCGCGCACGCCCCCGAGGGGCCGTCGCTGGTCGTGGCGCCGATGTCCGTGTGCGACAACTGGCTCAACGAGGCAGCCAGGTTTGCGCCAGGGTTGCGGCTCTCTGTGCTCACCTCGGCCGACCGCGAGGCCATCCTGAAAAGCGCCGGGCCCTTCGACGTCATCGTCTGCAGTTACGGCATCATGCAGCAGTCGATCGAGGCCTTCGAGCGTGTTTCCTTCGCCGTCACCGTGCTCGATGAGGCGCAGGCCATCAAAAACGCCACCACGCAGCGTGCGCGCGCCGCGATGCGTCTGCCTGGGGCACATCGGCTGGCGCTGACGGGTACGCCCATCGAGAATCACCTGGGCGAGCTGTGGAGCCTGTTCAACTTTCTCAACCCGGGCCTGCTCGGCAGTGCGCGTGCGTTCGAACAGCACTTTGGAAGACCGATTCAGCGTGAGGGCGACCGCAGCGCCGAGCAGGCGCTCAAGCGCTTGCTCAGGCCCTTCGTGCTGCGGCGTACCAAGGGCGAGGTGCTCGATGATCTGCCGCCGAAGACGGAGGTGACGCTGCACGTGGAGCCGAGCGCCGCCGAGGCCGCGTTGTTCGACGCGTTGCGCGAGCAAGCTCTGAAAAAGCTCAACCAGAAGGACGCGCCCGCCGAGCAGCGCATGCGCCTTCTGGCGGAGATCATGCGACTCAGGCGCGCGGCCTGTCATCCCCAGCTCGTGGCCCCGGATGCGGGGGTGTCGAGCAGCAAGCTCGAGACCTTCGAGGCGCTCGTCGAAGAGCTGCGCAGCGAGGGGCATCGCGCGCTCGTGTTCAGTCAGTTCGTCGACTACCTGCATCTCGTCCGCACGCGCCTCGACGGCATGGGTGTGAGCTATCAGTATCTCGATGGCTCCTCGACGCGTGCCGCCCGGGCAAGCGCCGTCGCCAAGTTCTCGGGGGGCGAGGGTGACGTGTTCTTGATCAGCCTCAAGGCGGGCGGCTTCGGCCTCAACCTCACCGCCGCCGACTACGTCATCCACCTCGATCCGTGGTGGAACCCCGCCGTGGAAGACCAGGCGTCCGATCGTGCCCACCGTATCGGTCAAACCCGTCCAGTCACGGTCTATCGGCTGGTGATGAAGAGTAGCATCGAGGAAAAAATCCTGGGCCTGCACGCGCGAAAGCGCGAGCTCTCGGACAGCCTGCTCGACGGAACCTCCAACGCCACGGCGCTCAGCGTCGAAGAGCTGCGCGAGCTGTTGCGATGAGCTGAGGCGGGGGAGGGCCAAGGTGGCCTACAACGCAGGCTCTTCCACGATGCGCTGGGCGTCTGGGTCTGCGTCTGCTCCGCTGTGCGCATCTCCGAGCCCGGTCGCTTCTTCTGCGCCCTCGTCGTCCGCGTCCGCGTACGCGTGGCCATTCTCGTGCTCGAGAATGTTCGCGCTCTCGCCGCGCGCGACGAACAACATGTGCTCCATGCGCTCGAGCAGCGGGCGAAGGCTCGCCTTGTCGAGGGCGCTGACGCCGACCCCCTGGCGCTCTTTGGCGCGCTCTTCGGCTTCGCCGGGCGGCAGACAATCGGCCTTGTTGTAGACCGTGAGCCGTGGCACCTGCTCGAGGCCGAGCTTTTCGAGCAGTTTTTCGGTGGTGCGCACGTGCGACTCCGAGCTCGGATCGGCGACATCGAGCACGTGGAGCAGCAGATCTGCGTCTTGCGCCTCTTCGAAGGTGGCGCGGAAGGCGGCGAACAGCTCCTCCGGCAGATCGCGGATGAACCCCACGGTGTCGGTCAGCACCACCTCGCGCTCGCGCGGAAAGCGCAGCCGCCTCGAGCGTGTGTCGAGCGTGGCAAAGAGCTTGTCTTCGGCCAGCACGGACGAGTCGGTCAGCGTGTTGAGCAGCGTGCTCTTGCCCGCGTTCGTGTAGCCGACGATGGCGACGATGGGCACGTCGTTGCGCGCGCGCTTTCGCCGTCGCTCCAGGCGCTGCTTCGAGAGCTGCTTGAGCTGCGTCTCGAGGTGAGTGATGCGCTCGCGCGCCCTGCGCCTGCCGATCTCGAGCTTCGTCTCACCCGGACCACGTCCGCCGATGCCGCCCGTGAGGCGCGACAGCGAGTCGTCTTTTTGGCCGAGGCGCGGCAACAGGTAGCGCATCTGCGCGAGCTCGACCTGCAGCTTCCCGTCGCGGCTCTCGGCGCGCTGGGCGAAGATGTCGAGGATCAGCTGCGTGCGATCGAGCACCTTGAGATCGGTCATGGCCGCGATGGCGGCAGACTGGGCTGGTGTCAGGTTGCGATCGAAGATCAACACCTCGACGTCGAGCTGCATCGCGCGCAGCACGACGTCTTCGAGCTTGCCGCGGCCCAGCACGAACTTGGGGTCGACGTGCTCGCGCACCTGCAGCAGCGTGTCGGCCACCTCGACGCCTGCCGTGCGCGCTAGCTCCTTCAGCTCGAGCAGCGAGGCGTTGGCGCGCCCTGCACCGCGCTTGTCGCAGACGTGCACGAGGATCGCGCGCCCATCTTTGGCGACGATCTTGTGCACGCGGCGCGCGCGCGCGAACTCTTCCTCGAGAGCAGAGATGAGCTCGGCCGGGTCGACGTCGCACTTGGCGTAGGGCATCGGCCCGAACTGCCGAAACGGCTGCTCCGTGGAGCCCGGTGGCGTCGGGACGCAGTGGGCGTAGTGGATCTGCTGCGGCGTGCCGTCGGGCGCGAGCAAGAGTGCGGCGACGAGGTCGAGGCGCAGGCGCGTCAAATCGACGAGGTCGTCACGGGTCAGCGGTTCGCGCCGGAGATGCGTGTGGACGAGCCTCACGCCGCGAAAGCGCCCCTCGGCGGCGCGCAAGCGTCCGAGGTCGGGCAACATGAGCTTCGTCGCGTCGCCGACGATGACGTAATTCACGGCCCCAGCACGATCGACGAGGGCGCCGACCTGACGTCCCGTGGTGTGGGACACCTCGGCCAGCGAGCGCGTCAACTCGGGCGACGTGAGCTGGTCTGTGGGGACGCGTCGGCGGTAGATGCGCTCGAGTGCGTGCGTTTCGGAGGGGCTGAGGCCTTGGGTATTGCCGAAGATCTGCAACTCAGAAAAGGTAGCGCGTCGCTCGGGTCAGTACCAGAGGCCGAGCGCGAGCCCCCAGTCGAAGTAGCGCGGTGCAAGGTCGAGCGTGGCCGTGCCGCGTAGCGAATAACCCCACAAATCAAACAGCTTCACGTCGGAGCCCAGGGTGCCGTGGGGGCGGTAGTAACTTCTATTCGTGCGGCTCGGCTCGAGGTAGCTGCCACCGCGCAGCGTCAGTCGATCGGAAAGCACCTCGCTCTCCACGCCCACGCGCACGCCCACCGAGCGTTTGCGGCCCGAAGGCTCGGGCTTCTGGGTCAGGAACGCCTCCACGCTCTGCCCGTTCTCTGTGGTCCCAACGACGATCACGTCGACGCTCAGCAGCACGTAGCGCCGCGGCTGGGCGCTCAGAAAGCGCCGCTCGGCCTCGCGATCGTGCTCGAGGGCCATGGCGAGCGCCCGCTTGCGATCGTCGGGGAGCGCGGGGTAGGCGGGGCCCCCGTGGGGGTCGGGCGGCTCGTACGTACCGCTCTCGATGCGCTCCTTCAGCGTGCGCCGGAGCCGACGCGTGTGGCGCCAGGCCACGTTCGAGCGTCGCTCACCGAAGTCGTAGGCGAAGCCTGTTTGGACTTCCCAGGGTACCCGCACCCCGCGCGGCAACACGAGACCCCGCGCGCTCACCACGCCGTCGACGGTGGTGACCTCGCCTTGCGTGCGCAATTTCGACTCCACGGCCGAGCGATAGGTGACCCCCACGCGGTAGCGGCGACGCGCCGGCCGAATCAGCGCTCCGATCTCGACGCCTGCGCCTTCGAAGGTGACGAGAGTGGTCGCCGAGCCCGGGTCGTCGAGGCTCAGCGAGATGTGCCTGATCGCAAGGCCTGTGACGAGGTTTCCGCCCATGAACGCGTAGGCCGCACCGTACTTGCCCGTGACGAACACGACGTTCGCGCGCGCATCGCCGTCGACCAGCGTGTAGCTCTGGGCGAGGGCATTCACACCGAGGCCGACGTTGGCGATCTGCAGACGCCCTCCAAGGCTGAGCTGCAGGCTTTCGGCGGCTGCGAGCGCGCTCGTCCCGTTGTTGTCGAAGTCGTTCTTGCGCAGCAAACCGCCGAGCCAGATGCCGCCCGTCAGCTCCCACTCCCAGAACCCGATCTCGTGCGGCGCGCGCTCGGCCAGGCCTGCCGGATTCCACCACGAGCCATCGATGCCCGTGGCGATCGCGCTGTAGGCGCCGGCCATGCCTACGATGCGACCCGGGCCGAGTACCGGCCCCGTGAACAGATCGATGGCGTAGTCGTTGGAGACGAAGCCCGACTCTTGCGCCAGCGCGGGGGCGCTCATGCATAGCGTGCACAACAAGCCGAGGGCGGCGCGCACGGTCAGCCTCGTTCGAGGCGCGCTCTGAGCTCCGCCTCGAGCGCGCGGGTCTCGGCTGGCGAGAGCTGGGCGAGTAGCGCCTGCTCATCACGGATGGGATCGGGTCGCGCCGTCTTGCGCATGGCGATGGCGCGCATGGCGGCATCCTCGAGACGTCGGAGAAAGGCCGTGTCCTGTCGAGCGCGCTGGCATAGGGCGTGGTGGGCCCGCGCGTACCAGTCGACCCTCGAGCAGATCAGCAGCACGTCGCAGCCTGCCTCGATCGCCATGCACGCGGCCTGCTCGACGCCGTAGTGGTCGGCGATGGCGCGCATTTCCAGATCGTCGCTGATCACGACTCCGTCGTAGCCGAGCTCGCCGCGCAAGAGGTCGCGCACCACCTCGGGCGCGAGCGTGGCAGGCCGGTCGGGCGCGAGGGCCTCGAACACCACATGGGCCGTCATCACGGCGGGCAACCGCCCGCGCGCTGCCGCGAAGGGGGCGAGCTCGACCGCGTCGAGGCGCGCCCGCGTATGGGTAAGGCGAGGTAGGGCGAGGTGCGAGTCGAGATCGGTGTCGCCGTGGCCGGGGAAGTGCTTGCCGCAGGCCAGGATACCCGCCGAGCCAAGACCCTCCGCAAAGGCCAGGGCCTGCTCGATCACGACCTCGGGACGATCGCCGAAGGCGCGGTCGCCGATCACCGGATTGTGCGGATTCGTGTTCACGTCGAGCACGGGCGCGAAATCCATGGAGAAGCCGAGGGCCGCGAGCTGCCGGCCGAGGAGCGCGCCCGCGCGGCGCGTGAGATCGGCGTCGAGGAGCGCAGAAAGCCGTGCCATGGGCGGCAAAAGCAGCACCGGCGCCCCGAGTCGAGCCACCCGACCGCCCTCCTGGTCGATGGCGATCAGGGGTGGTAGGTCCTGGGGGGCTGCCTCGACGAAGCGCGCGGTCAGCGCAGCCACCTCGTGCATTGCTCCGAGATTTCGCTTAAATAGAATGATGCCGCCGAGCTCGCCTTGGGCACACGGAAGAAGGAGCTCCTCCGGGGGCTCCCTGCCGGGAAATCCCATCACGAGAACTTGCCCGGCCAGCATCCGCTCTTCCCGACCCGTCATGGCGGGGGAGCTTACGGCGAAGCTCTCGTTTCGCCCAACCGACGGCCCCTTGAGTTGCCTCGACACAAGAACGTGCAATCCACTTCCTCAGAGCTCGCCGGCGCGCTGAATTCCACGGCCGTCCTCTCGCCTCAGATCGGGACGCGCAAGGCCCCGGAGCCGCTGCGTTACACGGGGCTCATCGATCGAGACAGAGTCGATGCGGACGCGGCCAAGGTGGTCAAGCGCTTGGTGCGCCACGGCCACACGGCTTACCTCGTCGGCGGCGGCGTGCGCGATCTGTTGCTCGGTCACAAGCCGAAGGACTTCGACATCGCCACGAGCGCGCGTCCCCACGATGTGCGCGCCCTGTTTCGCAACTGCCGGGTCATCGGTCGGCGCTTTCGCCTGGCCCACGTGTTGTTTGCGGGCGGCAAGATCATCGAGGTGGCCACCTTCCGCCGCGATCCGCGCGATCCCGACGAGGGAGGCCCCACCATCGATGCCATCGACGACGGCGACGGAGTGCGCTTCGTGCCCTCGAAGCGGCCGGTTCACGACGACCAAGACCTGTTGATACGCCACGACAACGTGTTCGGTGAGCCCTACGAGGACGCCGTGCGCCGCGACTTCACGATCAACGGTTTGTTCTACGACTTCGAGCGCGACGAGGTGATCGACTACGTGGGCGGCGTGCGCGATGTCAGGGCTCGCATGGTGCGCACCATCGGCGAGCCGGCGATCCGCTTCCGTGAGGATCCGA
Source organism: uncultured Polyangiales bacterium (assembly GCA_964398415.1). GTDB lineage: Bacteria > Myxococcota_A > Polyangia > Polyangiales > DASUME01 > DASUME01. The sequence continues at coordinate 11,049 of CAYNOM010000075.1, forward strand.
TCCGCATCCTGCGCGCCATCAAGTTCTCTGCGCGGCTCGACCTCGGCATCCAGCCCGAGCTCTACGATGCGATGATCGATCAGCGCCAGGAGGTGAGTCGTGCGGCGCCTCCCCGCTCGTTCGAGGAGATCCTGCGCCTTCTACGCGGCGGTGCGGCGCAGCGCTCGTTCTACTTGATGTGGGACACGGGCCTGCTCGCGCTGATGCTGCCCGAGCTTTCCGCCTACATCGACGACGTCGGCGAAGCGGCAGACGTGGTGTGGCGCAGGCTGCTCGCCGTCGATCGCGTGATCAAGAAAAGCCGCATGCCCAGCGACGCCGTGCTGCTCTCCGCGCTCCTGCTCTCGCCGGCCGAAGAGTACATGGAAGGCGAGCGCGACGTGATGTCCGCCTTCGATGCGTTCATGGAGGACATGGGGCAGCGCTTCACGATCCCGCGGCGGATCCGCGAGCGCATGCGCCTGATCGTCGCCACCCAGCGTCGCATCCGTGATCATCGCGTGGGCAACCTCGCGCGTCGCGAGTTCTTCGCGGACGCCGCCCTGCTGCATGCGCTCGATCTCCAGGCGCACGGGCAGCCCGTGCCGGCCTGGGCCTACGACGTGAGCCGCTACGTGGAGGCAGGCCCTAAGGGCAAGAAGAAGCGCGGCGACCGCTCTTGAGTTCTTGCGTGGCTCAGCCCTTGCGCTTCGTGCCCTTCTTGGCCGTGCCGTTGCTCTCGGCTTTCACGGGCGGGGGTGCGACGCCGTGCACGACGAGCTCGGCCATGACTTCGGCGTAACGCGGTAGGCTCAGTCCCGAGCGCACGTTCTGATTCATCAGCATGCCCGCGAAGTACATGAGGCCGGCCACGACCGCGGCGCGCTCGTCGAGCGCTTGTTTGTCCATGCTGTGCGGTGCGGCGGCCTCGTCGAGCAGCTCGCGCGCAAAGCCGAGCGTCATGTCGTCGCTCTGGGCGCGCACGTCCGGCGGAAGGTCTTCGAGCGCCGCCATGATCTCGTGGTCGCCGCTCAGGATGCGCGCGGTGAGCGGCATCTCCGTGCCCAGCATCAGCGCGGTGGATAGCCACTTTTGCAGGCGTTCTTTGGGCGGCAGGGAGCCCTCGAAGATCGGCTCGAGGCGCTTCAAGTGCTGCTTTTCCTCCATGGCGATGGCGGCCATGAGGATCTCGGCCTTGTTCTGGAAGTAGAGATAGACCGTGCCCTTGGCCACCGCCGCGCGCTGGGCGATGTCGTCGACGCTGGTCTTGCGGTAGCCGTGCTGAATGAAGAGGTCGGTGGCGCCCTCGAGGATCTTCAGCTTCTTTCGCACCTTGGGATCGGAGGTGTCCGTGCTGCCGAGGAACTTCTCGATCAGGTGCTCGACCTCTCGCATCCGGCCATTGGACATGTTGACCGTTTAGGCCCATTCGCCGCATCCCGCAATGGCCTCGGCGTGCGCTTCTTCGCGAAAACGCAGATAGATCCCGGCACGAGAGGGGGCGCCGTGGTGCGACGACCCCTCCCGTGCAGGGCTGCTTGTGGGTTGGTTGGGATGGAGTGGAGAAGAGAATCTTTTGTTTTGGCTCAGCCGCAGAAACCCCAGAAGGGGAAGCTGTCGTCGGCCGCGCAGCTGCCCTTGTCGGCCGGGCAGTCGTCATCGGTGTGGCAGAGCTGCCAGACGCCGATCAAGCCGCTGACGTCCTCGCAGCTCGCCTCGCAGGTGTTGCTCGCGCCCGTGGGGTTCACCGCGACGCAGCACACCTCGCCGGTGCCACAGTCCTCGGGCCCGTCGCACACGGTGCGCGCCTTCGGCAACAGGCCGCCGCTCGGACAGGTCGTGCCGTCGATGCACTCGGCATCACCGAGCCCTGCGACACAGCAGCTATGCGACGAGTATGGGCAGGTCGCGGCCCCGGTGCAGGCAGTCGCCTCGGGCGAGTCGTTGCCTGGCGTCGCCGGATCGTCGGCCACGTCGCTGCCGCCAGGGCCCGCGTCGTCGCCGCCTCCGCCAGCGCTCGAGCCCGTGTTGTTCGAGGGTGTGCCGTTGTTGTTCGAAGGCGTGCCGTTGTTGTTCGAGGGTGTGCCGTTGTTGTTCGAGGGCGAGCCGTTGTTGTTCGCGCTGGCTCCGCCACTCGTGTTCGTATAGTCGCCGTTGTCAGGCGCGGCATCGCTCGCGCAGCCGACCGAGAAGGCGAGGGCGCC
>CAYNOM010000075.1:13331-15580 GCA_964398415.1 uncultured Polyangiales bacterium
CGCCGTTGTCAGGCGCGGCATCGCTCGCGCAGCCGACCGAGAAGGCGAGGGCGCCCGAGAGCAAGAGTAGGGTGCGCGCGAAGCTGAAACGAGAGGACCCACCACAACCAAGCGAAGAAGACTTCATCGAGCTGCTCCTATGCGAGGTGGCGGCCCTTGACCCAGCGCGCCACCAGTAAGAATGACCAAGTAAGCGCATTCGGTCATTTCGTCAAGCATAACTGCAGGCGCTTGCTTCCGTTGCAGCAGGGCTGTGATGCGCACGACAGGACGGTACCGCCGTCCGCCAATTCGCGTGGAGCAGCGTACAGTCACACCGCGGACTGCTAAGAGCCGGGCGTGACAGACCGCGACGCAGCGCTGAGGGAGCAGCAGAAGGCGCGCATGGCGTTCATGCCTTGGCTGTACTTCAGCGCCAAGCCCCACGTACGCGCCTGGGCCGTGCCATGGCAACGTGAGCTGCATGCGCAGCTGTCGTCCCTCGAGGCCGTGCGCATCGACCCCGAGGCCTTCATCGCGCCGAGCGCGCACATCTTTGCCGAGCCCCATCGCGAGGTGCAGGTCGGACCCTTCTCCAGCATTGCGGCCCATGCCTTCGTGCACGGTCCAGTGCAGCTCGAGCGCGAGGTCAGCCTCAACGCCCACGTCTCCCTCGACGGGGCGAGTGCGGGCATCCGCATCGGGTGCGGGACGCGCATCGCGAGCTACGCAGCGCTCTACGCCTTCGACCACGGCATGGTACCGGATGCGCCGATTCGCGAGCAGCCCGTGCGCTCCCTGGGGATCAGCATCGGGCAGGATGTGTGGATCGGCACCCGCGCGGTGATCACCGACGGAGTGCGTGTGGGCGATCACGCGGTGATCGGGGCTTCGGCCGTGGTGACTCGCGACGTGCCCGCGTGGGCTGTCGTAGGCGGTGTGCCAGCGCGCGTGATCCGAGACCGTCGCACGGGCGGCTGACCTCAGCGATCGACGATCAAGAGCACGCTGCGCACATCCTCCGGGTGCTCGGCGTCGGCATCGGGCGTGCCGTCGGCGACGTTCGCGACCGCGATCAACACGTGCGTGGTGCGCTCGTCGAGCTCGACGATCAGGTAGCTGTGGGGATTTTTGCGGGCAGGCGCGCGCACGCGGCTGAGCATGCGTCCCGTCTGGTCGTAGCGTGCTGCCGTGAGCGCCCAGCGCACGCCCGACTCGCCCCGCGACCAGATGCGCAGCCTGTCGCCCCGCTTGGCTCCCTGGGTGTGCACGAGGGCATAGGCGGCACCGAAGGGCTCGATCGGTGGATCGGCAGGGGCGAAATGCTTGGGCAACCCATCAAAACGCGCCTCACCCACGAGCATGGCGCGACGTGGATCGTCGGGGGCGCCGAGGGGGCGCGTGCTCCGCGACACCAGCGCCTCGACCGCGAGCTCGGCCGCCACGTCCTCGAGCTTTTGGTAGCGCAGCTCGAGCGCCTTCTCGATCGCTTCCACGAGATCGGGGCTACCGCGCAGGCCCTCGCCCTCCCAGGTCGTCTGCCGCGCGAAGTGCCACATGTGGCTCAGAAACAGGCCACTTCCTCCGTCCACGCGCGCGCCGAGGGCGCTCAGAAAGGCCGCACCGCGCGTGCTCGGCTCGAGCGGGAAGGGGCTCTCGTGCAGGCTCGTGTTGGCCCGCTCCGCGGCGTCGTCACAGCCGAGCCGACCCGTCGCGAGCTCGGCAAAGTAGGCCGCGCTGGCCTTGCGCACGCTCGGCGCCTCCGCAGGGTCGAGCTCGTACAGGAAGATCTCCGCCAGGGCCTGCGTGGCGCAGGTGTCGAACAACGCAGAGGGCAGCCGCGCGTCGAGTAACCCGAAGGCGCTTGCGGAGTCGAGCGCCGAAAGGGGCTCGCTTGCGTCGAGCCGGGCTTCGGCGCCCGCTTCGATGCCGTCGATCACGTAGAGGTCGTGGCCGCCCGTGCCGCCTTCACCGCCGTCGCCGAAGCGCGAGGCGAGCCCCAGCGCAGAGAGCTGCAGGTAGGCGACCTCGAGCGCTCGGAGCAAGCGCTCGGCGCGGGCCAACGAGACGCCCTCGGTCGCGTGGAGCGAGAGCGGGCTGAGGGCCGAGCGCACGTGCAGCGTCGCCTGCGGGCGCTCGCTCGGCGTCGGAAAGGCCACGCGCTGACCGACCCAGCGTGACGTCGCTGCGGCGACCGAGGCCTCGGCCCACTCCTCGATCCCAGGGATCAATTGTGCGCGCGCCGGGCTCGCGAAGGTCCACGCGAGGAG
>CAYNOM010000076.1:0-15477 GCA_964398415.1 uncultured Polyangiales bacterium
GACTTCGGCATCGCGAAGGTCGGTGGCGCCAAGAGCAAGCTCACGCAGGTTGGCCAGGTCTTCGGCACGCCCCACTACATGTCTCCCGAGCAGTGCGCCGGCACCGCGGTCGACAAGCGTACGGACGTCTACGCGTTGGGCGTGATCATGTACGAGATGGCCTCGTCGCGCGTGCCGTTCGACGCCGACAACCTGATGGGCATCCTGACGAAGCACCTCTACGAGGAGCCCATCAAGCCGCACGAGCTGCCGCCTCCGGTCGACGTGCCGCCGGCCCTCGAGGCGATCATCCTGAAGTGCCTCGCGAAGAAGGCGGAGCAGCGCTACCAGTCGATGCAGGAGGTGCTCGCCGATCTCGAGCTCGTCGCCCAGGGCGAGACGCCCGGTGCGGTGGTGGAGGGCGTGCGGCGTGCCTCGGGCGGAGGACCGCGTCCGGATCCCACGGGCAAGACTGCGCTCGCCATGGACGTGGGCGACATGCAGTTGCCCCAGCGCAGCAACAAGGGGCTCATCATCGGCGTTGCGGCGGCGGTGCTACTCGGTGTCGTCGGTCTGGTCGTGACGCTCTCGGGTGGAGACGAGCCGAAGGCCGAGGCGCCCGTGCAGCCGGTGGCCCCTCCCGTAGCGCCGACGCCCGCGCCCGAACCTGTCGTAGAGCCCGAGCCCGACAAACCGGCGGCCGCAGAGCCTGCACCCCTGGTCAAGGTCACGCTGCGCAGCACGCCCAACAATGCCGAGATCTACCAAGGGGGGGCGCTGATCGGTCGCACGCCGCTTGCGCTTCCGCGGCCCCGCACAGGCGAGGGGCCCCTCGATGTGGTGCTCAAGGCCGACGGCTATCGCGACCTCAACGTGCGTATCATCAGCCTGACGCCCGAAGACTTCCCCGTGGAGCTCGAGCGGGCGCGTCGCTCTTCGTCGTCGTCGCGTGCGGAGCCGAAGAAGCCCGAGCCCACGCCTACGCCAGCGGCTGAAGAGAGGAAGCCGCCAAAGCGTCCGCCGAGCACGCCGAGCACCGAAGTGCTCGATCCGTGGAGCTAGGCACGGGCCTAGGGTTGCCGCCAGGGTGGTGAGCGACTAGCTTGCCGCCCGATGAAAGCTGGCGTGCCGGCTCGCGCACAGCGTGACCGATGGATCCGAGGTGGTGTCGAGGCGTTCGCGTGCCTGCTGCTCACCTCCTGCAATCTCGACAACCCGGGAGTGAACGCGCCTGCTGGGCGCCTGGCCTATCCCATCGCGCTCGCGTTCGGGCGACCCGTGGCAGATGGCGACGATCCCGCGCGCAGTGGCCGTCGCAACGTCTTGTACGTGGCCAACTCCAACTTCGACCTGAGCTACAACTCGGGCAGTCTCCACGCCTACGACCTCGAAAAGATCGACGACGCGATCGCGGAGCAGGGCTGCGAAGGCCTCGGCGTAGCCGATTCGGGCACCTCCGATGCAGGGCCCTTCGATATGGATGCGGGCCTCGGCGATGCGAGCGCCGGTGACCCGGACTTCGGTGACGCGGGACTCGGTGATGCGGGTCTCGCGATCGACCGCTACGAGCCGCCACCAGGCTACGGGCGCGCTGCGACCCACGGCACACCGCGCGGGGTGCTGTGCGATGGTCGCGATCCCGAGGGGCATGACAGGTGCTGTTTCAGCGACAACGCGGCGTATCTGGTGCCGGGCGGCGAGCTCAAGATCGACAGCTACACGTCGGCCATGGCGATCGACCCCAGCTACTCGCGGCTCTACCTCGCGGTGCGCAGCAGCAACAGCCTGCTCTACGTCGACACCGATGAGGCGGGCAAGCTCGACTGCGGAAGCAGTGGCCGCTGCGAGCGTGCGGCCAGCAAGCGCGACGAAGACAAGGACCCCGACGCAAACTTCGTGCGTCAACCGACGTCGCTCGTGGTCGCGAAGCTTTCCGAGCTTGCGCAGCCCACGCTGCTCGAGCAGCTCAAATCGCGGGGCGTCGCCTTCGAGGACCAAACCTTCATCGCCCTGACCCACGAGCTGGGCAGCGTGTCGCTGTTGCTCGACGAGGGCGCGTCGGACAATGGCGCGTCGGGGCCGGTGCTGCACCACGCCCTGCCCGATGCGGATTTGCGCACCACGACCATCGCGCTCGATCCGACGGCGAAGACCCTGCTCACGGGGGCTGCGCGGGCTGGCAACAGCAACGCGCCCAGTGCGACCCTGCGCCAGGTGAGCCTGGCCTACGACTTCCAGAACGGTCGCTATCTGCTCAATCGCGTCGGAGGGCTCAACTTGGGACAGTTGCCGGCGGCTGGCGACATTCGAGACATCGAGCTTCAAGACCCGGGCACGCAGCGCCTGTCGGCGTTGATGCGTGGTTCGGTGCAGGCCGTTCTATTCGTCGAACGCGACGAGACGAGGCCGGGCAACGTGCGCATCCTCAGCGCGGAGCGAGTGGGCGCCGGTCCCTCCAAGATGACGCGGGCCGTCCTCGGTGGGCGCAACATCCTGTTCGTGAGCTGCTTCGATGCGCGCACGATCTTCGTCTTCGACGAGGAGCGGCGCGAGCTCGTCAACGTGGTGCGCGGGCTCTCGGGCCCCTTCGACATGTTGGTCGACCCCGTTCGGCAGAGGCTTTACGTGGCGGACTTCGCGTCCAGCGTGCTCCGCGTGGTGGACGTGAAGGGCATCGCCGACCGCACCCAGACTCCACCGCGCATCATCGCCACACTTGGAACACCACGCTTCGGGGGACAACTCGAGTGAGCGTCCGTATCAACCACTTCGCGGCTCTCGGGCCGCTCTCAATGCTGCTCGCGCTGGGCTGCGACGGCGCGCCGCCACCTACGCCGGCCTTCGTCTTCACGCGGCCCGAACTCGTCGCCATGGCGTGCTTCGACCTCAACTGGCAAGAGACCACGCGTGAGGCCCAGGACAAGAGGCCCCTGTTCGAGCCCAACACCTTCCCGATCGAGCTCCCGCTTGCGTGCTGTGCCAGCGCGACGCCGCTGACGGATTCGCCCTTCGCGGACAGCTCGTTCAGGGAAACCGCCTGTTTCAGCCGGCGCCGGTTTGAAGGGCGGCCGGGCGTCCCTGCCCGCGACATCCCTGGTCGGCCCGCGTTGCACGCGCTCGTCACCCAGAGCACGCGCGGCGAGGTCGCGACCGTCGACCTGGTGCAGCGCAAGATCGTCGACGGCGACAAGCTCATCCCCGGCCCCACGTTCGTCGATGTGGGCGGGCTGCCGCGCGCCATCGTCACTCCGCCGCACAAGCCTGGAAGCCCAGACGTCGGCCCTCCGTTCACCTACGTCGCGAGCGGCGAGCAGCAGCTCCTCCTTGCGGTGAAAACGTGCGCCTTCAGTGTGATCGAGCGGGACTGCAAGCCGATGCGGGACACGAAGCCCCTGCCAGGTCAGCCCGTGGACATGGTCTTGGCCGACGACGCGCTGTGGCTGAGCCTCGAGGCCAGCGAAGACGGGGAGGCCCCATCGCCTCCGCTGTTGGCGCGCGTGCGGCTCGACACATCGGGCAACGCGCCCTTCGCCGAGGAGCCCACCTTCTTCGCGCTACCCGACGCTGGAGCGGTCGTGCCCGACGAACCGGTCGCGGAGGACGAGGAATACCTCGCGAGCTGCGGTCTCGGTTACGAGGCACAGGTGGACGCAGCCGGGCGCGTCTTGCCGCTCGCCCCGCTCGCCACCGCGAGTGGGCCGGCCACGCCCGGACGTCTGCGTTGGGACGAAGACACCCAGCTCCTGTTCGTGGCCGACAAGGCTCAGCCCGTCATCCGTGCCTTTCGCGTAGCTGGGGACGACCTCACGCTCGTGGGCGTGCTGCCGACGGGCGCACCGATTCGCGACTTCGTGTTGACGCCGGCCGTGCCAAGGGTGGTGGGAGACATCTTCGTCGCCCCCGCCGACAAGCCGAGCTTCGGGCCGGACGAGGTGCGTTATCTGTACGCGGTCGATGATCGCGACGGCTCGGTGCTCGCGCAGCGCCTCGACGTCGAAGGGGGGCTCGTCAGCGGAACGCCCCTGCGCTTGCCCGCGGCGCGCCGCTACGCCGATCGCCTGGGCTCGGACGAGAGCATGACGGCGCTCGAGATCGTCGACAATCGCCGGCTATTCGGGCCGAGTGACGAATTCTCGGGCGTGTGCGACGCGTTCGAGGGCGAAGGCGTGTCGCGGGAGGATGCGCTGGAGGCTGCGCGCCGCAACGCCACAGGCGAGGAGCTCGATCGCATCAATGCAGAGCTCGCCGTGATCAGTCGGGTGGGTCCCGGGCAGATGCGTGGGGTGTTTCTGATCGCCACCACGGTTCGCGGCTCACTCGACTTCTTCGACATCCACGACCTCGACCTGTTCTGTCGCGCCGACCGTGCCTGCGGCGACGCTGAAAAACCCACCGAGTTGGCGAACAGGAGCGGCGTGACCCCGCTCGCCGTGCGTCGGCACAGCGCACGCATCGCAGCCGCGCGCGACTCCACGATCGACGTGAGCAATCGCCGGGCCTTCGGCGCCATCACTTGCTCCGAGGGTTATTACCCGGCGGCCCGGAGCGGCGGTGGCGACACAGAGACCACGACCCAGGTGTGTGCGCTCGCCGACCCGTGGACCAACGTCGAGCCTGGGTGGTCGGTGGCTTGGGAGGGCAACCTGCTCTCGGGCGTCAGGGGCCGCTTCGACGTGCAGGGCGACAAGGCCGTGCTCTACGGCCCAGCGGGATTTGATCTGTGCGAGCGCGGCGTGCTCGCGGCAGACAATGATGCGGAGGGGGACGACTATGATGGAGACGTGGTGGTCGTGACGGGCGCCCCACCGAGCTACGCCCCCGAGGTTTGCGCCCCGCCCAAGGAGGGCCAAGAGGCACACTTGCGGGTGCTCGAGGCCCATCGCGATCGCCTGGTGCTGGAGGCGCCGACGAGACCTGCGGCGGCCCCCTCGCTCGACATGCTCGCCACCTGTTATCCAGACCTCGTCGACGTCGATGTCCGCGTCAACGGCCGCTATCTCGTGTTTTCACCGCGCGCGCCATCGCGCGTCGTGGCGGATGCCGAGGGGCGCTGTGTCGCGGACGCCGAGAAGGACGAGCGCTCTCGCCTGCGCGCCGCCCGCGGGGAGACCTTCGACAACGGCTATTTGCACTTCACTCTGGCGGACGATGCGCCGCTGGCGCGCAACGAGCCGATTCGGCTGACTCCGCGCCAGGGGCGCCAGGAGATCGCACGCTCGGTGGCGGGCAGCACCGCCATCGATTCGCTGCCGGTGAGCGTGCGCTACGTGGCGGAGACGGGGCAGGTGTTCGTCGTCGACGCGGCCCAGGGGCTGCGCAGCTTCACGCTCACGCCCCTCACGGCCGACCCGGCGACCTACCGCTGACGGGAGAGGTCGATGGCCGCGAGCAAGGCGGGGCGTCACACGCCGGTGATGCAGCAGTACTTTCGGGCCAAGGAGCAGTACCCGGACGCGCTGCTCTTCTTCCGCATGGGCGACTTCTACGAGTTCTTCTACGAAGACGCCGTCGAGTGCTCGCGGCTGCTCGACCTGACGCTAACCTCGCGCAGCAAGGGGCAGGACGACGAGCCGATTCCGATGGCCGGCGTACCGCACCACGCCGCCACGGGGTACATCGCGCGTCTGCTCGAGCTCGGACGCAAGGTGGCGGTGTGCGAGCAGATGGCCGACCCCTCGACGGTGAAGGGCATCGTGCCGCGCGAGGTGGTGCGCGTGGTGACGCCAGGCCTCGTGCTCGACCCGGATGTGCTCGATGCGCGTGCCCATCATTACCTGGCTTCTGTCGCGCGGGTCGATGGGCAACTCGGGCTCGTGACTCTCGAGCTGTCGACGCTCGAGCTGCGCGGCACGCTACTCGACGACCCGCCGACTGCGCTCGCGGAGCTGATCCGACTCGATCCGCGGGAGCTCTTGCTCGGCGAGGACGTACCCGAGCTCGCGAAGGTGCTGCCACGTTTGCTTTCACGCTGCGTGATCCAGCCGCCGCCGGCCGACGTGCAAGTGCCCGCGGTGCTCGAGGCGACCCTCGGCGCTGAGGGGGCGCGGGCGGCGACGGCGCGTTTTACGCCGGGAGTGCTGCTCGCGGCCGCGCGCGTGCTCGCCTACGCCCAATCGTGTCAGCCTGGTCGAGCGCTGCGGCTGCCGAGCCTTCTCGCCTACAGCCCGTCGGAGCAACTCGCCCTCGACGAGGCGGCGGTGCGTAACCTCGAGCTCGTGCGCACGCTCTCTGGCGAGCGACGCGGCTCGCTGCTCGGCCTCCTCGACGAGACGCGCACTCCCATGGGCGCGCGGGCGCTGCGCAGGCGTCTGCTCTCGCCACTCACCGACGTGCGCTCCATCCGGCGCCGGCACGATGCGGTGCAAGCGCTGTTCGAAGACGCGCAGCTACGCGGCCATCTGCGTGAGGCGCTCGGCTTCGTGGGCGACCTCGAGCGCCTGTCGACGCGTGCCGCTGCCGGTGTGGCGACGCCGCGCGAGCTCGGCGGGATTCGCAACGCACTGCGCCGCGTAGGTCACCTCATCGAGCTGCTGCGCGGGCAGGGGGCCGAGCTCGTTGGGGGGGTGCTGTCGGAGCTTCTGCCGAAAGACGACTGCGCCGACATCCTCGCGGATCTCGAGGCCGTGCTCGCCGAAGAGCTGCCGGTGACCGCGAATCAGGGGGGCATCGTACGCGAGGGTGCCCTCAGCGAGATCGATGAGCTGCGCGCGCTCGCCTCGTCGAGCAAGGACGTGCTCCTCGCCGTAGAGGAGCGGGAGCGCAAGCGAACCGGCATCTCGTCGCTCAAGATCCGCTACACGCGCGTGTTTGGCTACTACATCGAGATCACGCGCGCGAACCTCGGCGCGGTGCCGAGCGACTACCGTCGAAAGCAAACCATCGCCAACGGTGAGCGCTTCGTGACGGATGAGCTCTCCGAGCTCGAGCACAAGATCGAGACTGCCGACGTGAAGGTGAAGGCCCTCGAGCAGGAGGCCTTCGAGGCGCTGCGGCGCCGGGTAGGTGAGCACGTCGCACGACTGCACTCGCTCTCGGTGGCGCTCTCCGACATCGACGTGCATGCGGGCTTTGCCGAGCTGGCCCATCGTCACGGCTACGTGCGGCCCGAGGTGGACGAGTCGCTCGTGCTCGAGTTCGTCGAGTTGCGCCATCCGGTGGTCGAGCGCCTCGCGGAGGCGGGCACCTTCGTGCCGAACGACGTGCTCCTCGATGCCTCGGGCGTGCGCCTGATGGTGATCACGGGGCCCAACATGGCGGGCAAGTCCACGACCATGCGGCAGGTCGCGGTGGCCGTGATCTTGGCGCAAGCGGGGGGCTTCGTGCCGGCGTCGCGCGCTCGCGTTGGCATCGTCGACCGCATCTACACGCGCGTGGGGGCGAGCGACAACCTGGCGCAGGGGCAGAGCACGTTCATGGTCGAGATGCAGGAAGCTGCGTCCATCCTGCGCGGCGCCACGCAACGCTCTCTCGTCGTGCTCGACGAGATCGGACGCGGTACGAGCACCTACGACGGGCTCGCGATCGCCTGGGCCATCGCCGAGCACTTGCACGACGTCATCCAGTGTCGCGGCATGTTCGCCACCCACTATCACGAGCTGTGCGAGCTCGCGTCCCGCCGCGCGGGCGTGCGCAACTTCAACGTGGCGGCTCGCGAGTACGGCGAGCGTGTGGTGTTTCTGCACAAGTTGGTCGAGGGCGCCACCAATCGCAGCTACGGCGTGGCGGTGGCCCGGCTCGCAGGCCTCCCCGATGTGGTGCTGGCGCGCGCCAAGGGCGTGTTGCATCTGCTCGAGCAGGGGCACGGGCCCCTCGGGACAGACCCGAGCGAGAGCCAGAAGCCCCAGCTCGAGATGTTTACGACGCGTCCGCCCGCACCGGCGCCGGTGGAGGCCACGCTGCGCGAGCTCGATGTCGACAACATGACGCCCGTGCAGGCGCTGCTCTCGCTCAGCGCCCTGAAGGCTCTGCTCGACGCACAGTAGGGTGCAGAAGGGCACGCCTGCGATGGCGCTTCAGGGGGGCGATGCTACCACGAGGCGACGAGGGAGCCCTGTCCATGACTGCGTCGAAGAGCCTGGTTGCACCGCACATCGAGCGCCTCAAGCCTTACGTTCCCGGCAAACCGCTCGAGGAGCTGGAGCGCGAGCTCGGCATTCGGGATGCCGTGAAGCTCGCGAGCAACGAGAACCCGGTGGGCCCCTCGCCGCGCGCGATCGAAGCGGCAGCTCTCGCGGCGCAGAAGGGGCATCGCTACCCCGATGGCTTTGCGCTCAAGGCCGACCTCGCCGCGCACCACGGCATCGACGCCGCCGAGCTCATGCTGGGCAACGGCTCGAACGAGATCATCGACCTCCTCTACCGCACCTTCGTCAGCGCGGGTGAGCACACGCTGTATCCCGATCCTTCCTTCGTCTGCTACCGCCTCGGAGCGATGGCGGTGGGGTGCGCTTCGACGGAGGTGCCACTCCGAGACCAGGTTGACTACGATGTCGGTGGCTTGATCGAGGGCGTCAGGCCCGAGACGAAGCTGCTTTTCCTTGCGAATCCAAACAATCCCACGGGCTCCTATGTGGGACGTGCCGAGCTCGAGCGTCTGTTGCGAGAGGTGCCCGAGCACGTGATCGTCGTGCTCGACGAAGCTTACGTCGAGTTCGCCGACGCGGCTGACTATGCGAGCGCGCTCGCGCTACGCGGGCTGCGCGAGCGCTTGATCGTGCTTCGCACGTTTTCGAAGGCCTACGGTCTCGCCGCCTTTCGGGTGGGCTATGCCATCGCGACACCAGCGATCATCAGCTACCTCGAGCGCGTACGGGCTCCGTTCAACGTGAGCTCGCTCGGGCTCGCGGCGGCGCGCGCTGCGCTCTCCGACCAGGAGCACGTCGAGCGCTACGTGACGCTGAACCGCACGGAGCGGGCGAGGGTGACACGGGAGCTCGAGGCGCTCGGCCTCAGGGTGGCGAAGAGCCAAGCCAACTTCGTGCTGGCCGACTTCGCTTCGTCCGGGGCGAAGGTGTACGACCGCTTGCTGCGGAAGGGGGTCATCGTGCGTCCGATGCCGCCGCCCATCGACACCTGGCTTCGCATCACCGTCGGGCTTCCGGAAGAGAACGACCGCATGCTCGCCGCGGTGCGCACGTGGCGTGAGGAGGGTTGAACATGGCCGTATCGACATCCCATCATCGTCAACCGCGCTGCTCGCCGCGCTTCTGCGTGTCGCGCTTCGCAGCGCTCGTGCTCGCCCTACTCGCGCTTGCCTGCGGTGGGGCAAAGCCCAAGGTCGAGGTTCCGGAGCCACCGAAGCCGCCCGTGGAGCCCATGGCGTGGCTGCCGAGCGATGCGAGCATGGTGGGCCGCATCGTGCTCGAGCCCTGGCGCGCGACGCCGGTGTGGGGCGCGTGGGACAAGGTGCAAAACAAGCCGGAGGCCTGGCCGTCTTGGATCGACATCGCGCTGGTCTCCGAGATCTCCATCGGCGGCAAGAGTGACGCCGAGCGGCGCACGTCGTTCGTCGCGGGGCTCAAGGGGCGCTTCGGCGACGGCTACTTGGCAAAGCTTGCCCAGGCCGAGCCGACGGCCACGGAAGTGCACGGGGCGTGGACCATGTACGTGCGCGGGGAGACGCGCTGGCTGCAGACGTCCGCGACTACGCTCGTCGTGTGCTCGGCGGACTACGCGGCCGAGGTCGCGGCGCGCGCGACGCGGGGTGGCGAAGAGATGGCGGTGGCGAGCGGGCCCTTGTTCACGTCGCTGAACGAGCGGCTGCAGTTCATGGCGGCCGATCTGGCGCTGATGGCCGAGGATGCGAGCGGCGAGAGTCAGCGCCTGCTGCAACGTCAGGGCCAGCAGCTAGGCCTGGCTCCGATCACCGAAGAGCTCGTGCGCGCGGGGCTGTCCGTCGACCTCGGCACCACGGTGTCGCTCGTGGCCGCGGCGGAAGCCCAGGGGGAGCAAGAAGCCAAGCGCCTCGAGCAGTCGGTGCAGCAGACACTCGAGGTGCTGTCTCGAAATCTGTTCGTGGGCCTGCTCGGGCTCAAGCCCGTGGTTGCGGCCTTGCGCGCGAGCGCCGAGGGCAGCCACGTGACCGTGCGCGGTGCTCTGGCCGAGGCCGACGTGCGCGCGCTGCTCAGCAAGGCGGCATCGATGCTCGAGGTGGCGGCGCAGCAGGGTGGGGCGCTGCGGCTTTCGCCATGACGCGTCTCCTCGTTCGCAGATCGGGCCCGTTGCGGGGGCGACTGCGCGTGCCGTCCGACCTCGCCATCGGTCAGCAGGCCATCGTGTGGGGGGCGCTCGGCTCAGGGCAGAGCGTGATCACGGGCCTGTATCCGCGTCCCGATCACGAGCTGCTCGTCAACGCGCTGCGCAGCATGGGCGTGTCGATCGCCGATACGCCGCAGGGGCTACGCATCGCCGGTGTCGGCGTGGCCGGCCTCCGCGCGCCGCCTGGTGCGCTCGACGCGGGGGCTTCCCCGAGCACGCTCGAGATCCTCGCGGCGTTGCTCGTCGGTCAGCGCTTCGGCACGCGTGTCGAGGCTGCCGAGATCCTCTCGCGCCATCCGCTCACGACGTTGATCGAGCCGCTGCGTGCGCGTGGGGCTCCGATCTCGGCGAAGGCCGATGAGCGCGGCGTGCTACATGCACCAGTGTCGGTCGCACCGCTGTTCGAGGACGAGGCACTCTTCGACGTGGAGATCGCGATCCCCGAGGGCGATCCTGCAACCAAGCTCGCGCTGTTCGTGAGTGGCCTGCGCATGCGCGGCATCACCGCCGTGAGCGAGGGCGTGCTCTCGGCCGATCACGTAGAGCGTGCGCTCGTCGCGCTCGGCTTGAAGCTCAACACCATGGGCACACTGGCCGTGCTCGACACCTCGGACGCGGAGCCACGCTGGGACGGCTTCGCGTGGCAGATCCCCGGCGACTTCTCGCTTGTTGCACCTCTGCTCGCGCTCGTGTCGGCGATCGCCGGCAGCGACGTGCAGCTCGAAGGCGTCGGCGTCAATCGCACGCGTGCTTCGTTTCTCGACGTGCTGCGGCACGCGGGGGCGCATGTGTCGGTGGTGCCGAAGGGAGACAGCGCGGGCAACGAGCCTGTTGCCGACCTGCGCGTGCAGTCGGCTGCGTTGCGGGGCGTGCGGGTGCTCGGTGAGCTCGCGGTGCGCACACGTGACGAGCTCGGGGCCATCGGCCTGCTCGGCGCGGCGGCGAACGGGCGCATCAGCGTGCGCGACCTCGGGGCCCTTCGAACCCTCGAGCCCTGTCCCCTCACGATCCTCGCTCGGGTGCTGCGCGACTTTGGTGCTGAGTGCACCGACTACGACGATGGCTTCGATCTCGACCCCATGAAGCAGCTCGTGGGCCGCGAAATCCCAGCCGATGCACCAGTCTCTGCGCGTCTTCTCGGGCTTTTTTTGGGCCTTGTGGCCGATGGAGAAACGGTGATCGGCGGAGCCGAAGGGCTCGATGCGCTATACCCTGGGGTGGTCGACGCGCTCACGTCCCTCGGTGCGCCGATCGAGCTGGAGAAAGCCCCGTGATGTCGTCCTCAGCCCGTTCCTCAGGCCACCCGGTGGTGGCGATCGATGGCCCCGCGGGCGCCGGCAAGAGCACGGCTGCCCGACGTCTCGCCGAGCGTCTCGGCTTTGTGCTGGTCGATACGGGGGCCTTGTACCGCGGCGTGGCGCTCGCGGCCTTCGAGCGCAACGTGAGCTGGGAAGATGGCCCGGCACTCGGGGGGCTGATGGGTGGCCTCGACCTCAGCTTTCGACCCGGCCCCGACGGCTCAGCGTGTCTGCACATCGACGGCATCGATCGCTCCGCAGACATTCGCACGCCGCACATCTCGACCGGATCAAGTCGCGTATCGCTGCATCCCGAGGTGCGAAAGGGTCTGCTCGGCTTACAGCGCCGTCTAGGCGACGCGGGCGGCGTGGTGCTCGAAGGGCGCGACATCGGCACCGTGGTGTTTCCCGATGCAGAGGTGAAGGTGTTTCTCACCGCTTCGGATGAGGCGCGGGCCAAGCGCCGCTTCGACGAGCTCGAGCGCGCGGGCCACGAAGTCGACTTCGACGAGGTGCTGCACGACATCCGCGAGCGTGACCGGCTCGACAGCGAGCGCGACATCGCGCCCATGCGCGCGGCCGACGACGCGATCGTGCTCGATTCGAGCCACCTCGATCTCGAGCAAGTGATAACGAAGCTCGAAGACATCGTGCGCAGCGGTGGCCGCTGAGCCCAGGACTCATGGGGCTGCGTTCGGTGCCTTGGATCCTCGCTTCTTGAGCGCCTCTTTGCTTTGCGCGCGGTTTCCCTTCACGAAGCCCTGCACTTCGTCGGAGCTCGCCGCATAGCTGTCGAGGGCCTCGAGCCTGTGCCGCGTGCTCTGCATGACCTCCACTTGCTTCTTCAAGCGCGCGTTGTCGGATCGCTCGGCGCTTTTCGCGATGGTTTGGATTTGGGCCTCGAGCTTCTGCTTGGCCACCTCGCGGCGTCCTTCGTGCACGTCGCGCATGGCCTGGTCGACGAGCGCGGCGCTGGCCACGAGGTCGACCTCTTCGCGCACCGCCGCGTTCTCCCCGGCGGCGAGCTTCTGCGCATCCTGAGTGCAGGTGAGGGCGAGCTGACTGTTCGCGTGTCCCTCGTCATTCGGCGTCTTGGCAGGACGGTAATGGACGCGGGCAGCAAACGGTAAGGCGCCCTCGTGTGCCTGGTTTTCGAGCCTCAGCACCACACGGCGGTCGTCACCGCTGAACAGGTCGCCGAGGGGGATGCGCACGCGAGCACCTTCGATCTCGACTCCCGCGTAGCCGTAGGCCTCTTGCAGCGAAACGCCGCGGGGGAGCTCGAGCTCGAGGTGCGTGTCGAGGGCTACCACGGCCTTGAGCTCCTCGAGCTCACGCTGAAACACGGCAGCCACTTGCGAGGCGTCGCCGATGAAGTGGTAGTTGCCGCGGCCGAGCTCGGCTACCTGCATCATCGTGTCCTCGCCGTATTGCACGCCGACGCCCATGGACGTCACCGCGATGCCGCGCTCGGCAAAGGATGAAGCGAGCTGACCGAGCGCTCTCGGATCCGATACGCCCACGTTCGCGAGCCCGTCGGACAAGAGGATCACGCGGTTGATGCGCTGTGAGTCGAGGTTTCGCTCGACCTCCGCGGCTCCGGCACGCAGGCCGCCCTCGATGTTGGTCATGTTGCCGGATTGCAGGGCGTGGATGCGCTCGAGGAAGCGCTCTGGATGGGAGACGGGCTCGGCGGGAAGGTTGACGTCGACTTGATCGTCGTAGGTTACGAGGCTCAGCACGTCGTCGGCGGTCAAGTTGCGCACCAGAAAGGCCGCGGCCTCCTTCACGTGATCCAGCTTGTGCTCAGCGTCCATCGAGCCACTGCGATCGATGACGAGCGACAGATTCATCGGCAAGCGCTGCTCGAGCGCGACCTCCTGCGCCTTCACGTCGACCACCACGAACACCTCCTCGCCCGCGCAGGTGGCATAGAGATTCGGCGCAGACGTGGTCACCGACACGAGCGCAGGCGGGGGCGGCACGATGGCGAGGGCTTTCGCAGCGGTCGCCGGTGTCTCGGCCCCGGGCTCGCGCACGGCGTGCGCCCCAGAGACCTCCACCTTGGCCATAGGCACGCCTGCACACCCCACCATCAACACGCTACCCACGCACGCCCCGAGCTTCGCCACCATCGTTGCCTCCCGCGCCATGTGCCTTCTGGGAGCACCGACGTGCGCGACGACGAAAGGATCTGAACGGCGCCTTCGGGTGATGGGCGATTGCCGGTGCGCCACGAGTGCTAGGCTCCCTGAGCCTGCATCTCCCCCGATGCCACCGCCCCCCAACGTCCGTCTTTCGAGGCTTCGAACGCGACCATGCCCATCCGTCCTTCTTCGAGCATTCCCTACTGGTTCGTGTGCTGTGTCACCGGATTGCTGTCGGTCAGCCTGATGAGCGCGTGCGGGAGCACGAGGAACCCGTCGGAAGCGGACTCGGGCCTGGACGCCAGCACCGAGCCCTCCACGGGCGGGCGGGATGCCGGCGCGATCGTCAACGGGTGCGACCGCGTCGCAATCTGTGCGGACGATGACGGGTGTTGCCCGGCACAGTGTCGTGCGAGCTCGGACACGGACTGCGCGCCGGTCTGCGGCAACGGTGAGCGGGAAACCCCCGAGACCTGCGACGGCAATTGTCCCGACAGCTGCGACGACGGGGTCGCTTGTACGGTCAACACGCGCCGCGGATCTCCGGACACCTGCGATGTCGTGTGCGAGGCCCTGCCAATCGAGCAGTGTGTAAGCGGCGACGGCTGTTGCCCGAGCGGGTGCGCTGGAACCGATGAAGACTGCGGGGCTGTGTGCGGCAACGGCACGGCGGAGGAAGGGGAGACCTGCGACGGCAGCGACTGCCCGAGCGCCTGCGACGACGACAATGCGTGCACCGTCGACAGCCTGCGAGGCGACGCTGCGCAGTGCAGCGCTGTGTGCGCCTTCGTGGCCGTGACGGCGTGTGCCTCGGACGATGGCTGCTGCCCGCCCGGATGCAACGCCAACACAGACTCGGACTGCGTCCCGGTGTGCGGCAACGGCGCCCTCGAACGCGGGGAAACGTGCGAAGGCGACTGTCCCACGAGCTGCGACGACGGAGACGTGTGCACGGCAGACCGCCTGCAGGGCGCGGTCGACGCGTGCTCTGCGGTCTGCACGTCTGTCAGCATCGACACCTGCACGTCAGGCGATGGCTGCTGTCCGAGCGGGTGCAACAAGAGCCTCGACTCCGACTGCGACGCCGTGTGCGGAAATGGCGTGCCAGAGCCCGGAGAGAGCTGCGATGGAAACTGTCCCACGGCGTGTGACGACAGAAACGCATGCACCGTCGACAGACTGCAGGGCGACGCCGGCAAGTGCTCCGCAGCCTGCGCCTTCGTCGCCGTGACGGCCTGCATCGCCGGAGACGGTTGCTGCCCGAGCGGCTGCAACGCGGACAACGACGCGGACTGCTTCGCCCTGTGCGGCAATGGCGTCACCGAGCACGGGGAGACCTGCGACGGCAACTGCCCGGCCAGCTGCGACGATGGTAAGGCCTGCACGGTGGATTCGCTGCAGGGAAGCGCGGCTCAGTGTGATGCCTTGTGCGCGCACACCACGATTCAACAGTGCGTGACGGGGGACGGTTGCTGCGCTTCGGGCTGCACCAGCGACACCGACGCCGACTGTTTGACGGCGTGCGGTGTATCGGGTCAGGACTGCACGCGAGGGACGATTCCCGACCGTGCCGATCCGATCTGCGACGGGAGCCAGTGCAGCTTTCGCTGTCGAGCGGGCACCACGGCGAGCGCTGGGTCCTGTCTGCTCAACGCGGGGGCCAGCTGCAGCGCCGACACGCAGTGTTTGGAGCGCTGCATCGCGGGGACGTGCGGGCCGGCGTCGAGCAGTGGTGGCACGTGCGACCTCGGGCAAAACGACGACTGCGCGGGCGAGCTGGTCTGCGCCTCGGGTGT
>CAYNOM010000077.1:0-7907 GCA_964398415.1 uncultured Polyangiales bacterium
TGCGCGGTCGCCACCCTTCCGCTTCTGCTCTTCATGTACGCCACGCCCTTCACGAGCACCGAGCTGACGATTCCCTACGCAGGCGTCGTTCAAGCCCTTCTGGCCACGCTGATTCCCGTGAGCGCGGGCGCCCTGGTGCGGCGTCATCGACCGGCTTGGGCGCGAAAGCTCGAGCGCATCGGCAGCATAGCGGGCGCCGTCGTGATCGTCTTGCTCACGGGGTTCATGTTCTTTCGATCCCAAGGCGCCATCTTCAGCCTACCAGCGTCGATGCTCCTCGCTCCGCTGTTGCTCGGACTCGTCGGCATGACGCTAGGTCACGGCACGGCGTCGGTGCTTGGGCTCAGGGCCCCACAGAGGCGTGCCATCGCGCTCGAGGTGGGCGTGCAAAACAGCGCCCTCGCCATCGCCATCGTGCTCGCCAGCTTCGCGGCATCGCCCGCAGAAACCATGGTGCAGAGCATCGTGCTCTACGCCCTGTTCACGACCGTCACTGCAAGTCTTGCCACCTTCGTTTATCGACGGGGACGGCCGCTCGAAGCGCAGGCCCTGCAGGCCGCGTGAGCGCACGCCTCCGTCACCACACCATCAACATCAGCATCGAGGTACGAGATGTTTGGGGAACGCATCATCGAGGGGGCGCGCTTCGGCGCCTACGGCAACTGCGTCATCAATGCTTGGCAGGGACCGCCACAGCAGAGCCAGCTCGACATCCTCGGAAGCCTGCTCGAGCGCGTGACGCCGCAGCACGCCCAGGGCATTCTGTTCTTCGTCGTGCTCGAGCCGGGCTCGCCCTTCATGGACACCGACCAGCGCAAGGATGTCGAGGCCTTCTACGCCCGCTGGACGCCGAGCTTCGGGGCAGTGGTGCAGGTGGTCGAGGGCGGCAACCTGTGGTCGGTGACCGCGCGCAGCGTGATGACCGCCATGCGCCTCGTGCAGCGCCGTCCCTACCCCACCAAGGTGTTCTCGGACGTGGAGGAGGGCACCGATTGGGCTGCCCAGTTTCTGCGACGGCCCGACAACGACACGGACGTCGAAGATCCCGCGCAGGCTCTGCTCGACAACATCAACCGGCTGCGCGCGCTGCCTGTCACCGGTTGACCGGCTGTCGCACTCAGGGCAGGTCTGCCGGCGCGAGCGGCGCGGCAGCGGGGATCGACCCGGGCGCCTCGTAGCTCGTGCCCGCGAGCCTATCTCCCCAGCGTGACAGCACCTCGAACATCCGCTGGGCGATCAACACGCCGAGCACGGCCGCGGCCCCGCCCCACCAGCCGATGTGCTCGATCTCTTGCATGAAGGCCCAGGCGAACTGGCCGAGGCACAGCACCGAAACGATGACGAGCGTGGGTGCGCGCCCCACCTTCGTCACGATGAGCGCACCGAGCGGCGCGCCGAGGGCGACGATGGGTGCCGCGGCCAGCCAGTTGCCCCACACGCCAGGCTGAATCGAGTCGAGCAAGAGTCCCTGAAAAGCGATGCCGATCAGCGAAGTGGCCGCCATCAGGATGACCGACGTCGGAATGGCGATGCGTAGATCGGCGCGCCGTGCGAGCACCAGCACCACGTAGATCAGCATGTCGATGCCGACGCCCGTCACCGACGCGACCAGAGCTCCGCCGAGCAGGCCTGTCAGCGCGCCCGTGATCATCTCGACACGCGGTGAAGCTTCGATCATTCCGGTCAGATTGGCCATGACGCGCAGGCGACTGAGGGTCAGCACGGCGAAGCTCGCCCAGACGACGGCAAACAAGAGCTTGGCCGCCGCGCTCGGAATGTAAGGCGCGATGAACAGGAGGCCGAGGGGCGTACCCACCGCGCTGCCTGCGATGGCCGAGAGGAGCAAGCGTCCCGCAACCGGCTGCCGTGTCGCGAGGATGTAGATGGCTGCGCTCGTCATGCCGATCGACTGCACCGCGAAGCTGAAGTCGCGACCGAAGGAGGCCGGCTGCCCGAAGAGCAGAACCAACACGGGAAAGCCGACCGTGCCGCCTCCCATGGGCGTCGAGCCCGCAAAGTACGAGCCGAAGGACATGGCGAACGCGATGGGCCAGTGGGCCATGACCGTCGCCACCTCGTCGTTGAGGAGCACGAGCAGGAGCCAGCCGAGATAGAACGCACCCAGCCACACGAAGAACGGCCTGAGAAGCCTGAGTGTCTGTTTTCTGCTTACGGACGCCTCTTGAGTCATGGTTTAGGCCCGCACCTTTCTCAGTACTTCACTGTCATGCCTCATTGGAGGTCGTTGCGAAGAAAGATCGGCGACGCGCTGCATGAGCTCAGGCAGGCGATCGATCGAGAGCATGGTCAGGGTTGCACCACCTAGGTCTCGAAAGCCGAGGTCGAAGACGGGCAAGCTGCCAGGCCACTCCTCCATGTACGCAAACTGGTCGCGTCCATGGGCGTGAAACCAGTGATGGGCACGCGCGAGGAGCTGCGGGAAAGCGCGGGCGCCGGAGGGGCGAAGCGGATAGAGGCGCAGGCAATCGAGAAGCCCGTACAAGTGCACGCCGGGCTCGGCGAGCTCGAGCACAGCCATCGCGACCCGCGTCTCGCCGTCCATGGCGACGAGCACGTGACGCTCGCGCGCGAGGCCCGCGGCGTTCCAGCGCGCGCGTGGCACGGAGAGCGACCAGCGCTCTTCGGTGAAGTCGAGCGCATCCAGGTACTGCGCAGGGCGCAGCCGGTGAAGATCGCGCATCACGGCGGCGCCGAGGGCGGGATCGGCATCGACCACGCGCACGTCTGCGGCGCTCGATGGCGCGGAGAATCCGACGCGCACGTCGGTCTCGAGCGCTCGAAATGGTACCAGGCAGCCATCGCCGTTGTGGGTGAACCGCTCGGGCACGCCCACGTGCACCTTACGCGACCAGCTCGGCGCCGCGTCCTGGATGTAGGTGAGCAGCCAGCGCGTGTCGGGATCGGCGTGGGCCGACTCGTAGATGCGCAGATACATCTCGCGCAGCCCGCGTCGACTTTCCGGGTTCGTTTCCTCGCCCTTACGCTTCGAGAGCTGGCACACGAGCCAGCTGCTCTGAAACACCTTGAAGTGCGAGATCGTGGCGTCGGTGCGTCCCTCGGAGGGCCAATAGGCCACGCTCGCCACGGACGGTGCGTGCTCGAGCTTGCGCGTAGCGTCGAGGTAGGCGTGACGCAGGCGTTCGAACTCTGCTGGCTGCTTGCCGGAGAGCGACAGATAACCCGAGGACGTGTGCACATCCCAGACGTCGACCGCCTGCCTGTGCGTCGACGGGTACAGCGCACGCTCGAGATGGTGCGTGAGAAGAGAGCTTGCGTCCTGGTCGATGTCCTCGAGAAGAATGCCCACTCGCGTGAGCTCGCCGTGGGCCCGCTGGCTTCGCACGATGGCCGTGACCCGACCCGAGCGGCCCTCACCGTCGCGCAGCCTGGCGCGCAGGCGCTCCCCGACCTCGAGGCCCTCGTTTGATGCATGCACATCGAAGGAGAGGCCGCGCCGCGACAGGTCGTGAACACGGGCCTCGGCCCGCACGCTGACACCGTCGAGGCCGAGCAGCGAGATGCGAAGATTCAGGGGAGCGGCCACGCGACGAAATGCACGCCGCCGGAGCTTGATCACCCGGTTCGGAATCGGGACGCGAGTCCAATCTCCGAACAGACGCCTCACGGTGAATGCATACACCATGTGCGCGTCGTCGAGCTCCAGCGTGACCACGTCGGCATCGAGCTCCGCGTGCGAAGCATCGAGCAGAAGCGTGTGACCGGCCTCGTCGAGCCCCACGATGCGAACCCGCACCGTGGGATCGTGTCCGCGAACGCGAGCTTGTCCGCCCTCACGCGCGAAGTACGCAAGTAGGTTTTTAACCTCCTCACCGTCGTCGATGGGCTCGGCATGAGCCTCGAAACTAGCCTCGGCCCCCACCGAGAGCGTCGCGTTCGTCCCCCCCTGCATGACTACTCCTCAGGCCTCGACGCTGCTTACCGAAAGGCCTCGATCGCTTCGCTGCGAGCTCGAGCCAAAGCTCGGGATCTCCTCGACGAACGAATCGTAAAGGCGCTGCGTGCCGCGCATGGCACTGCGCATGCTGCGTAGGAAGAACTGATGCTTGGCCTCGTCCTTGAGGCAGCGATTCAGAAAGTTCACCGTCATCTCCCAGTGACCGTCGTCGCCGCCATCGGTGTGCATGTGCGAGACGAAGAAACGGCTGGCCTTCTCGGGCTTCTCGACGCCGAAGTTTTGCAGACAAGCCTGCAGCGACTTGACGAACGCCTCGTCGAGGTGCGCCGTAACGCCCTCGGCTGCCACGGGCGACGCCATCAGCAGCACGGGATCCTCGTAGTAGCCGATCAAGCTCTCCTGGATCGCCATGAACTCTTGGGTCGGCCCATTGGGGGCCATGGCGTCGCGCACGTAGCGCGCGTCCTCGCCGAGGTGCTCGAGGTCTTTCTCGATGATCAGCTCGTGGTTGATCTCCCCGTTGAGATGCGAGATGAAGTGGCTCCGCATCTCGGTGGTGGGCGAGTGGGCGATGGCGCGCGCAGCCAGGCGCGTCGTGTGACGCACGAACTGGTAGATGTTCGAGAGCGCGTAGACGTACTGGGCGCGCGTCAACGTCCCCGCCTGCACTGCGCGGAAGAAGCCCCACGTCGGCGCCGTGGCGAGCCAACGCTTGGCGGACTCTTCGACCTCACGCGTGCGGAAGGCGGCGCTCGGTGCTGCGTAGAGGCGCTCGAGCTCGACACAGGTGTAGTGCGCGAGCAAGTCGACGCGCTGGGTCACGAGCGCAGAGACCTTGGGCCCCGCCGGACGAAACGCCGCTGCCCCTTCGAGCGGGGTCTTCTCTGCCTCGCGCGCGGCCACGAGCACGTTCGGACGCTCCATGATGCGCGCTCGACGCGCGGCGCAGTAGAGCAGCGTGAGCTCCGCGACGCGATCACCGCGGGTCGTCTCGATCTGCTCGATCAGGGCGCACGCGCGGGCCGCTGCGCTCCCCAGATCGAGCGCGAGCTG
The DNA here is from genome assembly GCA_964398415.1 of uncultured Polyangiales bacterium. GTDB lineage: Bacteria > Myxococcota_A > Polyangia > Polyangiales > DASUME01 > DASUME01. The sequence continues at coordinate 4,991 of CAYNOM010000077.1, forward strand.
GTGGCGCGGATTCTCCGCTGCCGTGACCAACGCGGACGCGGCGGTCTCACCCGTCGCCGTTCGTTGAAGCTGCAGCGAGACGCCGTGGGCGCCATCGTCGGCGAAGGTCGCGCGCTCGATCAACGTGAAGCCATTGCCGACGTCGACCGCTTCGACCGCGAGAAAGCCCTGTGTGTGCTGTGACATTCATCCCCCTATCTCGAGCGCGCAGGCGTTGATCTTTGCCTGTGCATGACTTTTCGAACGCCGCCTTACGCGACCGTTCGCCCCGCAAGACGTCTACCTTCATTTCGCGTGCTTTCAAAGACATTTCAAACGCGCACACAGTCGCACTAATGGCGCGTTCATACGACCCTTAATCAAACCCTTAAGGGTTTCGTCAAGCGCACATGCACCGCAGAAAAATGAGCCCTTAGGGCTGTTGTTTCGCTCGCAATTGGAGGAAAGTACGCCCACGGGAAGCCAGCCACTTGGAGCAGCAACGTTTCTGAAAAGCGCGTGGCTGATGCGCTTCAAACGGGGGAAATACATGGACGAGAGAATTCGAAAGATCGTGATTGCGGGGGGCGGCACTGCAGGCTGGCTGTCGGCCGCTTATCTGAACCGCGCCTTGGGCGACACCGTGGAGATCACGCTGGTCGAGTCATCGGACGTCGACCCCGTGGGCGTTGGCGAAGCCACGATCCCTTCCCTCACGTACACCATGGAGTTTCTCGGCTTCCGCGATCACGAGTGGATGCCCGAGGTGCAGGCCACATACAAGGCCGCGATCAAGTTCGCGAACTGGTCGCCTTCGGTGCGGCCGTACTTCTGGCACGCGTTCTCACCGCGGCCAGAGCCCCTCGCGACGCCCTTCGAGCGTCCCTACTTCCTCGAGATAGGCCTCGGTTACTCGATGATGCACTACGCACTCGAACAGAGGCGCCGCGGCAACGACGAGCAGCTCGGCGGCATGGTGTTGCCGACGAACGCACTGTGTGAGGCCCAGAAATGCCCCATCCATCCGACCGATCCCAGCATGAGCGTGCGCACGGCGTACCACCTCGATGCAGGGTTGCTCTCGCGCTTCTTGCGCAAGGTCGCCACGGGCCGCGGCGTCAAGCAACGCGTGGCGCACATCGGTGAGGTCGAGCGCGACGAGCGCGGCCACATTCGTGCCCTGAAGATGCGCGACGGATCGCGCACGGAGGGCGACCTGTTCATCGACTGCACAGGCTTTCACGCCGTGCTCCTCAACGGTGCCCTCGAGGAGCCGTTCATCAGCGACAACAAGTACCTGTTGTGCGATTCGGCCGTCGCCATCCAGTGCGAGAGCAACCCCGAGCGTGATGGCATCAACCCCTACACGATCTCGACCGCGCTCAACCACGGTTGGGTATGGGACGTGCCGCTCTTTCATCGCAACGGGACGGGCTACGTCTACTCGAGCGCATTCACGAACCGCGACGCGGCCGAGACGGAGCTGCGCAGCTTCCTCGGACCGCGCAGCGAGAACGGCCGGGCGAATCACATCAAGATGCGGGTAGGTCGCTCGCGCAATCTCTGGGTCAACAACTGCGTGGCGATCGGCCTCTCGGGGTGCTTCCTCGAGCCGCTCGAGTCGACGGGCATCTTCCTGATCGAGTACGGCCTCGCAAACCTCTTGACGCTGTTCCCGAACAAGAGCTTCGCGCCCGCGTTCACGAAGAAGTACAACGACATCATGCGCACGATGTACGAAGAGACGCGCGACTTCATCGTGCTGCACTACTGCATCAACAAGCGCAATGATCACGAGCTGTGGCGCGCCGTGCGCGAGCCCGACACGATCCCCGACTCGCTGAAGGAAAAGCTCGAGTTCTTCAAGGAAGCTTTGCCGGTGATCGATCCCTCAGGCTTCGTGATGTTCAAGACCCTGAGCTACGCGAGCATCCTCGATGGCAACGGTGCCTTGCCCACGGGACGTGGCTACCCGATTCTCGAGCACGTGGGCTACGACGCTGGATTCGACAAGCTCAAGATGGTCGAGAAGCAGACCGCGCGCGCGCTGGCGTCGATGCCGAGCCATCTCGAGTACTTGAAGCGCATGTACAGCGGCGAGGTCGAGAGGCCGAGCGCGAGCGCCATGATGATGCCTACCGTGCAAGCCTGAAGCGAGGGCTCCTCACGAAGCGTGATCTGCCTGGGGCTCGGCGAGGGGCAAGTGGATCACCATCTGCGTGCCCTCTCCGAGCACGCTCTTCGCGTGAAGCTCTCCGCCGTGCCCGTGCACGATGCTCTTCACCACCACGAGCCCCAGGCCGTTTCCGTCGTGCCCGCCCTTCGTCGTGAAGAAGGGCTCGAACGCGCGCTCGAGCGTTTCTTCGCTCATGCCCGGGCCCGTGTCGGTGACGCTCAGGACGACCGTGCCCTCGGGCGGGACGCCACACTGCTCGAGTGTGATCTCGACACTGCCCCCTGCGACGCTCGTGGCGTCGAAGGCGTTGGTCGCGAGGTTGACGAGTACCTGCTGAAGCTGATCGGCGTTGGCGATGACCCAGGCCTCTTCGGCATCTAGGCGAACGCAGAGCTGCACAGAGCGCGGCCTCAACGTCTCGAGCAGCGCTGCCGTTTCCGCGACTACATCCTGGATACGGCACGCCGCGAACTGACCATCACGCTGGCGCCCGATCGAGATCAGCCTGCGCGCCAGCTTGCGTGCGTAATCGGCTGCATTGACGAAATCACCGAGGCCGGCGCCGAGATCGGCATCCTGCGCAGAGAGGCGCGCGCGCACGGCTTCCGTGCACCACACGATGCCCGTGAGCGCGCTGCTCAGATCGTGCGCCACGCCGCCGAGCAGGTCGGCCATGGTCTTGACGCGATGCAACTGTCGCACTTGGTCTTCGAGCAAGAGCTTGTCAGCCTCGAGCTCTGCGACGCGCGCCTCGAGCGCGGA
>CAYNOM010000077.1:8007-15475 GCA_964398415.1 uncultured Polyangiales bacterium
CGATTACAATGGGACTCTTGGAAGGCATGGCTGCGCTGCGCATCACGATTACCGACGACCACCAGATCATTCGCGTGGGGCTCCGAGCCGTGCTCGAGGCACAGCCGGATCTGGAGGTGGTCGGCGAGGCCGAGACGCTCAGCGAAGGGCTCGCCCTGATCACGCGTGAGCAGCCCGATGTGGCCATCTTGGACCTCAATCTACCAGACGGCCTTGGCCTAGATTCGGTACCACAGATCCGCAGTGCTGCTCCGAACACACGGGTGCTCGTGCTCACCATGCACAGCGAGCGAGACCTCTTGCGCCGCAGTATCGAGCTCGGGGTCCAGGGCTTTCTCAACAAGGTGGCATCACCCGACGAGGTGGTCTCCGCGGTGCGCGCAGTGGCGGCTGGGCGCGCCCTGTTCAGCATTCCCGTCTACGCCACGGAGTCGAAGCCCGCGCCGCGCAAGGTGCCAAAGAGCAGGGCGCCCGACGTGCGGGCCCTGACCGAGCGCGAGCGCCAGATCCTGGGAGCTATCGCGCGTGGGCTCAGCCAACGCGAGATCGCCGACGAGCTCGGCGTGAGCGTGAAGACCGTCGAGACCTATCGCGGCCGGCTCGGCGACAAGTTTGGCGCGCGGCGCCGCGACGATCTGATTCTGGCGGCGGTGCGAGCAGGGGTCATCCATGCGGAGCGGACGAAGACGCCGAGCGGCTGAGGGGCGCGACGCGGAGTGAAAACCCCGCATCAGGCTCGCTCAGCGCGCCCACACGCCGCGCACGTAGCGGTAGCTTTGGCCCGAGAGCTGCGCATCGAGGAGCAGGATCTCGGCAAGCTCCACCCCCGTGTTTTGCTCGAAGCCTAGGCGGAGGCTCGCGCGCTGCCCTGGTACGAGTGACTCGGGAGCCACGAGCGTGAAGCCCGCTTCGCCCACGCGCAGCGCGGCTCGCGTGATGCGCACCTCTTGCTCGCACGTATTGTGGAGCGTGAAGCTCTGATTGCGCTCCGCGTCGCTGGCCGCGCGCAGCACGATCTCGTCACCTGGACTCAACGTGAGGCAGGGCGCCTCTTCAGACGCGGCACGCACGATCGACACGGCGCCGCCACCCGTCACGGTCACGAAGTCGAGCGCGGCGGAGTGCGTGCTCAACGTGCGCGACGCGAGCCGCATGCGGTCGCCGGGCGCGAGCGCGATACTGGCCTCGAAGCTCCCGTCCGTCTCAGCCTGCACGGTCACGGGCGCGACACGCGCGTCGTCCAGATTGACGAGCCACACGAGGCTCTCTGGACCCACCGCACCGGCGCTACCCACGACCCCGACGGGATCGGGACCTCCCGCCGTGGTGATCTCCGCCACGCGCGCACCGATGCGGTCTTCATCGGGAGGCGGAAGGCGATCGATCGGCGTCCCGTCGGAGGGGCCCCCGTCTTGGCTCGGATCACCGTCGGGCGGCTCTGGCGTGGGCGTGCCCAGGCAGCCTGCGCTGCAGAGGCTGGAAACAGCACAGAGGGGAACGAGCCATCCGAGGCAGAGGAGGCGAAGGGACATGACGGTGCTCCTGCGATGGAGAACGAGCGGCCAGGGTGAGGTCCACCCCGGAGAGCGACGTCAGCAATCGGGATCGCAGGGATCGTCGCCAGGACATTTGCCGTCCTTGGGACGGTAGATGGCCGTACATACGAGACCATCGTCGCCTGGATCTGCGGGCTTCGTCGTCCCCTTTTGGCAGTCTTCGTCGGTGTAAGGGCCGCAGGGATCGTCTGGGTTGCACTCCCCGTCGGCGGGGCTCCAGATGGCCGGACACACGATCGAGTCGTCGTGACCGCAGTCGACGGGATCGGTGTACTCACAGCCCTTGGCCGCTTCGCACTTTCCGTTCTCCGCGTAGGCGATCTCGATGCAAGCCACGCCGTCGTCGCCACCCCGGCAGTCTTCATCCTGGAGCGGCGCGCAGGGATCGTCACGGTCACAGACGCCGTCGGCCTCCATGAAGTAGGCCGCACAGACGATCGCATCGTCGTCATCGCTCCCGCGACAGTCGGGATCCTGAACGCGGCTGCACGGATCGGCCTCGTCGCACTGCCCGTCCTCTGGGCGCGCGATCGCGGCGCACACGATGTCGCCTTGGCAGTCGCGTGCGTCGCCATCGGGACACCACGCGTCGCACACCCCGTCTGCGTACCAGCCGCCGTCCTTGCATGGGTCGCTGGACAACGGCGTGTCACCGGCCGCGGCCAGGCGCTCGCGCGCCTCCTGCTTCGTCGTATTCGCACTCGAATCGTCGCTGCCGTCGCCGTCGCTGCCGCAACCGAGGGCCGCGGTGGCGAGGAACAAGCAGGCAAGGCTTTGATGCATTCGCATGGGGGAAATCTCCTGTTTGCAGTCGGCGTGTTGGCCGTGTGCAGAAGACAAAGCACAGGTCGTACCACCCACGAGCCCAGCGACTGCGAGGGGAAATTACCACATCATTTCGGGCAATTCACACGCCAGCGCGCAAGACTGCCGCCAGGGCAGCGATGTTCCATTTTGCTCCATATTGCGCTATATGTTCCATGTGTCGTCGTTGGCGCAGGGACAGGTCCTCGGGGCACGCTACCGGGTGCTGCGCGCCCTCGGTCGCGGTGGCATGGCCAGCGCCTACCTGGTCGTCGACCTGCGCGACGGCGACGAAGTGGCCCTCAAGCTGCTCGAAGCCGACGAGCTCGAGCAGCACTTCTGGGCGGAGCTCGAGGTCCTGCGCGGCATTCATCATCCGTCCTTGCCCGACGTGCGCGCGCTCGGGCGCCTCGAGCTCGGAGGTTCGCGCCGCGCCTACTACGTCGCCGACTACATCGAAGGCGGCACCCTGCGCGAGCACGTGGCGCTCGTCGGGCCGAGGCGCGCGCTGCTCGCCCTGCGCGATGCCCTGTCGGGGCTGTCGCTCTTACACCAGCTCGGGGTTCGGCACGGCGACGTCAAGCCAGACAACGTGCTGGTGCGCGCTGATGGTCGCGGCGTGTTGATCGATCTCGGCTGCGCGGCTCCCCTCGGCGCGCGCAGTGACACACCGAGCGGCACCCTCGCCTACATGGCTCCCGAGCTCGCGCGCGGCGCGCCGGCCGATGCGCGGAGCGATCTGTACGCCGTAGGCATCATGCTGCGCGAGCTGTTCGCCGACGTCGTGGGTGCATCGACGCTCGAGGCGCTGTGCACAGACAACCCGGACGAACGACCCACCTGCGTCTCGGACGTGATCGCAGCGCTGGCGCTGCCTCCCCTCGACGACGCCCTACCCTTCACGTTCGACAGGCGCTTCATGGGGCGCGATCAGGAGCTCGCACGGTTGCGCAGCGCGCTCACGCGAGCGCATGGACGTGTGAGCTGGGTGTTTGGCCCCTCGGGCAGCGGACGCACACGCCTCGTGCGCGAGCTTGGCTGGGAGGCGGGCCGCACGGAGCGCCTGCTCGAGGTGGGACATGGGCCCGCCGAGCTGCGGCGCATGGTGGCACTCATCCGGGGTCACGAGCTTGTGGGGCTGTCTGCCTGGCTCGATGCGATCGAAGCGCTCGCGCAGGAGCCGACGAAGACGCTGCTCGTGCTCGACGACGAACAGCGTCTCGACGCGGGTGATCGCGCGGATCTCGAAGCGCTGCTGCGCGTATTGCCGGCGTCGGGCAGCCTGCACGTCGTGCTCACGAGTGATCGGCCCGCACCTCACGGGCTCGGGGGCGTCGTTGAGATCGAGCTCGGCCCCCTGCCCGCCGTGGCCGTGGAAGCGCTCTCGAAAGACCTCGTCCCGCCGCGCTTCTTCGAGGCACTCTGGCGTTTCTCTTCGGGCTATCCTCGCGATTTACTGGAGGCATTGGGACGGCTCGCACGCGGTTCGCTCAGCCTCTCCGCGCTCGACACCGCCCACGCGAGCCCCTCGCGAGAGCAGCGTACGTGGATCGAAAAGGCGCTCGCCTCGCTCGACCACACAGGTCGGCGCGTGCTCGGCCGCATCGCCCTCGGAGCCGACACGCGTGCAGACGCGGTGCCCGAGGCCGTGTGGTCGACCGACCTACTCCTTCGCGAGGGAAGTCTGTGCAAGCTGCGGCGCGCGAGCTTTCGCGATGCCATCGTCGACACCCTCGGTACGAAGCTGTGTCGCGCGCTCCATCGCGAGATCGCAACCGCGCTGTGCTCCCGCACGGATGCCCGAGGCGCGGCACTCTGCATCGAGCACCTCGTGCGTGCGGACAAGGTCGACGAGGCGCTCTCCCACTTTCGATCGAGCCTGCCCCTCGCACGCGCCACGCCGCGGCCCTTTCTCTCCGTCGCCCACCTGCTCGGCCCCGAGCACGCCGACGCGGCCCTCGAAGCCAGCGCCATCGCACGCGCCTGTGGCGAGCCTCGCCTTGCGCTCGACAAGGCCACCGCGGTTCTCGCCACCCGGCCTGGCCCAGTCCTCGAAGCCCGCGCGCGCCTCGAAGCCGCCGAAGCGCTGCTCGCCCTAGGAAACCCCGCACGCGCCGCACGCCTCGCAGAGCGCGCCGCGCGCGAAGCCTCCCTCTTCGCCACAGCCCTCGATCTGCGCGCGCGCGCCGCCATTCGCCTCGGCGACGCAGCAGGAGCACGTGCGCTCTCCGGGCAAGCGCTGACCGTCACGCACGAGGAAGCGCTCTTGCCCCGCCTGCTCGAAACGCGAGCCCTCGCGGCAGCGGCCTGCGACGCCTTCGACGAGGCCCTTGCCGATCTCGAGCGCGCCGAAGTCCTGCAGCGCGAGGGCGACACGCGCGCGCGGGCACGCACCCTGTCGCTGCGTGGCTTCGTCTCGCTGCGCGCCGGAGACGCGGTGCGTGCGCGCGAGCTCTTCTTGCAGTTGCTCGATCTCGCGGAGACTCACGGCCTCGACGATCTCGTGGTGAACGCGCTGCTCAACCTGGGCGCAGCCGAACAGGGCCTGTCCCTCTTGGGCCAGGCGAGCGGTCACCTCGAGCGCGCAGCGAGGCTCGCTTCGGCCATGGGGCGCGTCGGCACCGTGCGCACCTGCCGCGCAAACCTCGGCCTGCTTTCCCTCGAGATTGGGCTGTTCGATCGCGCCGAGCGCATCCTCACGCAGCTGTCCGAGGAGCTCGAACCGAAAGATCCGCTCGTCGACAGCTGCGCGCTCTACCACATCGAGCTGTGCCTACTCTCCGAGCTTCGCGACGAGGCCCGCGAGCGACTGCGCGTGCTGCGCGAGAGGTTGTCGAAGCGCCCGCTGCGTCGCGCCCACGTGGAGATGGGATTGTTCGATGCCCAACTGTCTGTGCTCGACGGCGACGCGAAGCACGCGCGAGCCCGGGTCGACGCCGTAAGCGCGCTCGGCTTTCAGGGCTGGGACGTCGACCTCGAAACGCGGCGCGCCGTCTCGCTCGCACGCGCGGCGCTGCTCGAGGGCGGGGCGAAGGACGCCGTCGATCTGCTCGAGGCCGCAGCCGAAGGTGCACGAACGAAGGGACGCGAAGCCGACGTCGCGCGCACCTCGGCGCTCTTGGCCACGGCCTATCGGGCGGCTTCTGCCCACACGCTCGCGGCGGAGCGCGCGGCTCGCGCCCGTGCCATCTGGGAGCGGATGGCCCTCGACCTCGCGCCGGTCGAGCGGGGCGCGTTCTGGGCCCATCCGGAGCGCAGGGAGCTCGCCTCCGCGCCCGCGATCGACTCCCCGCGCTCCGAGCACAGCGTGGGCTTTCAGCACTTGCTCGACATCACGCGCCGCCTCAGCCGCTCGCTGAGCATGCGCGATGTGCTCGACGCTGCGATCGATGCCGCGATCGAGCTCTCGGGTGCGGAGCGCGGCTTCGTCCTGCTCGAGCGCCACGATCATGCCGGCATCGAGGTCGCCGTCGCCCGAAACTTCGAACGCACGAGCGAAGGGCGAAACGAGGTGCGCCTGAGTCGCAGCATCGCCGAGCAAGCCCTCCACTCGCGAGAGCCCGTGCTGACGATCGACGTGGGCCACGATCAGCGCTTTTCGCGGCACGCCTCGGTGCACGCCATGCGCCTGAAGTCGGTGCTGTGTCTGCCGATCATCGCCGGCGCAACGCCCCTCGGCGTGCTCTACCTCGACACACGCCTCAAGCGCGCGCGTCTCGAGCCGCGCGATCTGCCGCTTCTCACCGCCTTCGCAGAGCAGCTCGCCGTCGCCCTGAGGAACGCGCAGCTCGTGCGCGACCTCGAGCTGAAGACGCGCGAGCTGTCGCGGGCCATGCAAGCGCTCGAAGCACGCACCGAGGCCCAGGCCGAGCAGATTGCGCAGCTCGAGCACGAGCTGTCGTTTCAGCAGGAGGCGCTCGAGACTCGCTACGATTACGCCCAGATCCACGGTCGAAGCGCGCCCATGCGCCGCATGCTCTCCCTGCTCGATCGGGTGATCGACAGCGACCTGCCCGTGATGATCGAAGGCGAGAGCGGCACCGGCAAGGAGCTCGTGGCCCGGGCCACCCACTTTCAAGGTCCGCGCAAGCGGGCGCCCTTCGTCAGCGTCAACTGCGCGGCGCTGCCCGAGGCCCTGCTCGAGTCGGAGCTGTTCGGACACGTAAAGGGTGCATTCACGGGTGCCGATCGCGCAAAGCAGGGCCTGTTCGTCGCCGCCCGTGGAGGCACGCTCTTTCTCGACGAGCTCGGGGAGATGCCGCTGTCCATGCAGGTGAAGCTGCTGCGCGTGTTGACAGAGGGCAAAGTCCGCCCCGTCGGCGCGACACACAGCATCGCCGTCGACGTGCGCATCGTGTGTGCCACCCACCGCGATCTCGATGCCGAGGTCTCGCTGGGGCGCTTTCGCGAAGATCTGTTCTACCGTCTGTCCGTCGTGCGTGTGCGCGTGCCTGCCCTGCGCGAGCGCAGCGAAGACATCGTGCCCATCGCAGAAGCCCTGCTCGCGCGGCACGCACAGGAGCGCGATGTGGCCGCGAAGCGACTTTCGAGTGAGGCCATCCGCAGCCTGCTCGCCCACCCGTTTCCGGGCAACGTACGCGAGCTCGAAAACGCCCTCTTGCGCGCCTGTGTGCTCGCGACGGGTGACACCCTGAGCAGCGCGGATCTCGGTCTCACGCAAGCCAAGACACGTCGGCGTGGAGCGGCCAGCTCGCGCGCCGAGTTCGAGCGGCTCGAGGCCGAGCGCCTGCATGCCGCGCTCGAAGCCGAGCGCTGGAACGTCAGTCGTGTCGCCAGAAACCTCGGCATCCCGCGCAACACGCTGTATCGCAAGCTCGACAAGTACGGGCTGCGAGCGCGCGCCTCGTCGTGACGGGGCGGTCAGTAGCGCGTGCTCAAGAACGCGACCATCGCGCTGCACGCTTGCTCGCGGCCTCCAGGGTTGCCGAAATGGTCTCCATCGACGTAGACGAGCTGCTTGTCGCTCGCCACCGAGCGCTCGTAGATCAGCTCGAGCTCACCCGGAAAGATCATGTTGTCGCCCGTGAAGGCCACGACGAGCGTGGGCACGTGGATGTCGGGCAAGCACAAAAGGGTGGACGCCCGCG
>CAYNOM010000078.1:0-679 GCA_964398415.1 uncultured Polyangiales bacterium
GACCCAGCTTGCGCGTGCCATGGTCACCGAGTGGGGCATGAGCGAAAAGCTCGGCACGCTGGCCTATGGCGAGCGCGAGGACAATCCCATGCTGCCCTTCGGGCCCGGCATGCGACACCAAGACTACTCGGAGCGCACGGCCCAGGAGATCGACTCCGAGGTTCGCACCATCATCACCGACCAGTACAAGCGCGCGCGCGTGCTGCTCGAGGGCAACCGCGAGAAGCTCGATGCGATCGCCGAGGCGCTGCTCGAGCGCGAAACGCTCGACTCGGGCGAGCTCGACGCGCTGATGGAGGGTCGTCCGATGCCGCCGCGCGAGCGACCGGTGATCCCCACCTACGCCGACAAGCGCAACGAGTCGCGTGAGAAGCGCAAGGGCTCCATCTTCCAACCCCGCCCGCGAGAGGTGCCGTCGGGCGGCTGACAGGAGGCGCCGTTGACGGCGGGGGGCGTGGCGGATCCAAAGAACACGCGAGGTGGCGAGGGCTTGCTCTCGGCCGCCCTTCGTCGTTGTGAGATCTGGGGCGTGCTCAACGTCACCCCAGACTCATTCAGCGACGGAGGGGTGTTCTACGATCCGCGCGCGGCCATCGAGCAGGTCGATCGGCTGCTCGAACAGGGCGCTGACGTGCTCGACATCGGCGGCGAGTCCTCGCGTCCCAAGGGGCAAACCTAC
>CAYNOM010000078.1:689-15411 GCA_964398415.1 uncultured Polyangiales bacterium
GCGATCTCACCGACATGGCGACGGTCAAGGGTGTGCCGGTGTTCGAGGAGCTGCGCCGTGTGCTGCCCGCCATCCAGCACGCGGCTGCGCGTGGGGCCAAGGTGTCGATCGACACGGTGAAGCCGGAAGTGGCGCGGCAGGCGCTTTCGGCCGGGGCGCGCATCGTCAACGACGTATCCTGCGCCACGAACCCCGATCTCTTGCAGGTCGTGGCCGAGGCGGGGGCAGAGCTCGTGATCATGCACAACCGAGGTCGGGGCGAGCGCTGCGGGGACAACGTGCGCTACGTCGACGTGATCGCCGAGGTGTCGACCGAGCTGGGACAGGCAGTCGATCGGGCGGTGGCCATGGGCGTTGCACGCGAGGACATCTGGCTCGATCCAGGCATCGGCTTCGCCAAGACGAGCGCGCAGTCGGCGAGCCTCATCGCCGCGACACACGAGCTGGTCGCGCTCGGACACCGGGTGCTCATGGGGCCCTCGCGTAAATCGTTCATCGCGGAGCTCGCGCCGCGTGCCGACGGGCGCTTGCCCCAGGCGGGAGAGCGGCTGCCCGGCACGTTGGCCGCGGTGCTGCTCTCTGCCCTCGGCGGCTGTCATGCGGTGCGTGTTCACGACGTCGCCGAGACCCACCAGGCCCTCGCGGTGCTGGGCGCGTGTGTGCGGGGGCGACCGTGATCGAGTCGTGGCTCAGCGCGCTTTTCGAGTTCTTCTCGCGGCACCCTGCCGACTGGCTGTTCGACATCGCCGACATCATCGTGGTGGCGTTCGTCGTGTATCGCGTGCTTCTGCTCGTGCGTGGCACACGCGCTCTGCAGATGGGTGTCGGCCTGTTCTTCGTGTTCGTGGTCTACGAGCTGTCGCGTCGCTTCGGCCTGCTCACGCTCTATTCGCTGCTCGACGGGCTGCTCTCTTCCATCGTGCTGATCGTGGTCGTGATCTTTCAGGCCGAAATTCGCCGCGGCCTGATGCGCTTTGGAGGTCGCACCTGGTGGCTGCCGGGCACCTCGGCCAAGGCGAGCTCCGCCATCGAAGAGGTGATCAAAGCCGCGGGCATGCTGGCGCAGAAGCGCGTCGGGGCGCTGATCGTGTTCGAGCGCGACGCGATGCTCGACGAGTTCATCCAGCGCGGCACGCTGCTCGATGCGCTCGCCACCAAAGAGCTTCTGTACGGCATCTTCATCCCGAGCTTTCAAAACCCGCTCCACGATGGCGCGGTGATCATCCGCGATGGTCGCGTGTGGCAGGCCGGTGCGTTTCTTCCGCTCACGGGCGCCTCGGACATCGATCGCAACCTCGGCACGCGCCATCGTGCGGCGCTCGGGATCAGCGAGGAGACCGACGCCGTGGTGCTCGTGGTGTCAGAGGAGCGTGGAGCCATCAGTCTCGTGTTCAACGGCAACATGGTCCGCGACGTCGATCCGTCCTCGTTGCGCGAGGCCTTGCCCGGTCTCTTGTTCCGACGCGTGCGGCGCAAGAGGCGGGGCGGGGCGCGTGCGAGCGTGCCCGGCGTGCGCATGAGCATCCCGCCGCCCCCGCGTGAGCCGACCGGCACTGGCGCGCGCAAGGCCGAGCCCGAGACGACGCCCACCCCCGTGCCGCAGGCCGCAGAGGAGCGGGAGCCATGACCGCCGAAGCCACGCTCAAGCAACGCCTCAAGCGCGCCGTTCGCGAGAACGCGGGGCTCAAGCTCTTCTCGCTCCTCGTATCCCTCGGGCTGTTTACCGCGGTGCATGGCTCCGACGCGGGCCAACGCACCTTTACGGTGTCGGTGGTCGCGCTGCTGCCACCGCCGTCCTCCGGCAAGATCCTGGTTGGCGACCTGCCCGACAAGGTCAAGCTCACGCTCACCGGGAGTCGCTCGGTGCTCAACTCGCTGGGCGCGGTCGACACGGTGCAGATCGATCTGACGAAGGCCCAGAAGTACTACTACTTCGAGCCGGAGCAGTTCGGCATCCCGGCGGGCATCGACGTGCAGGTCACGCCGCCTACGCTGGCGCTCGCCTGGGAAGACCGCATGGAACGCAAGCTCACGCTGCGCGCCCAGCTTGCGGGCACGCCCGACGCGTCGCTCGAGCTCGCGGGCCCTGCGGTCGCAACCCCGCAGCGGGTCACCGTGCAGGGGCCGAGCAGCAGCGTGCATTCGCTGACCGATCTGCCCCTCGAGCCCATCTCCCTCGTCGGACTCGGTGCGGGCGTACACCGTCGCCGCGTGCCGCTTTTGCCGCTGCCCAAGCACGTGACGGTGGTCGACGGTGGCGACATCACGGTCGAGCTGGCCCTCGAGCCGAAGCGCGAGCAGCGACGTCTGAAGCGGCTGCCCGTGGCCGTGATCGGAACGAGCGAGGAGTTCGTGCTGCGGCCGGCGCACGTGGATGTCGTGATCACGGCGCCGAAGAGTGTGCTTGCCGAAGTCGATCCGGAGCATGTCGTGCCGGTCGTCGACCTCAGTCAGCTCGAGCTCGGCAAGGGCGCCGTGGGCGTGACCGTGACGCTGCGCGGCATCGAAACGCCGGTTCAGCTCGTGCGCATCGAGCCACGCGACGTGCTCGCGAAGTTGAAGTGAGCCACCGCGCTCCGCGCGTCAGGCCCCGATGTCGCGCTTGGCCTCCGCGACGATGTCGTCCGCCATGCGCTTGATTTGATCGGTCTTTGGACCCTCGATCATCACGCGCAGCTTCGCCTCGGTGCCGCTCCAGCGCACGAGCACGCGACCGGAGGTGCCGAGCTTTTTCTCGGCTGCTGCGATGGCCTTGCTCGCGCGCGGCATGTCGTCGAGAGCCTTGCGCTCCTTGAAGTTGGCATTCACCAAGACCTGCGGGACGCGCTCCACCGCCTTGTCGGTGAGCTCGCCGATGCTCTTCTGCTCGCGAACCGAGATGGCGAGGGTTTGCAGGGCTGCGACGATGCCGTCGCCGGTGGTCACGTGGTCGAGGAAGACGAGGTGCCCGCTCTGCTCACCACCGAGGTTATAGCCGTGCTTGCGCATGGTCTCGACCACGTAGCGATCGCCCACCGCGCAGCGCACGAGCTTGCCCTTCTCGGCGGTGAGGGCACGTTCGAGGCCGAGATTCGACATCACCGTGGCTACCAGCGTGCGCTTCTTGAGCTTGCCCTCACGCAGCATGCGCGTGGCGCACAGGGCCATCACCGCATCGCCGTCGACCACCTTGCCGCGCTCGTCGATGATGATGAGTCGATCGGCGTCGCCGTCGAGGCAGATGCCGATGTCGGCCTTCTTGCGGACGACCTCGTGGGCGCAGGCTTCGGGATGCGTGGCCCCGCACCGCCTGTTGATGTTTTGGCCATCGGGACGCACGCCGATGCTGATCACCTCGGCGCCGAGCTCCGCGAACACCAGGGGCGCGACGCGGTAGGCTGCGCCGTGGGCGGCATCGACCACGATGCGCACGCCCTCGAGCGTGAGGGCCTGGGGAAACGTCGACTTCGCGAAGGCCACGTAGCGCCCACGGGCGTCGTCGAGGCGCTCGGCACGGCCCACCTTGTGGTTGGTCGGGCGCTTCTTGTCGATGGTGTCACCCTCGATCAGCGCTTCGACCTCTTCCTCCATCTCGTCCGGCAGCTTGAAGCCATCGGAGGCGAAGATCTTGATGCCGTTGTCCTCGAAGGGATTGTGCGAAGCGCTGATCACCACGCCCGCGTCGGCGCGCATGCTGGTGGTGAGATGGGCGATGGCAGGCGTCGGAAGGGGGCCAGAGAGCATGACGCGTCCCCCCAGCGCGCACACGCCCGCGGCGAGCGCCGTCTCGAGCATGTAGCCCGACACGCGGGTGTCCTTGCCGATGACGATGCGCGGCGGGTGCTTCACGCGCTTGCCCGCGAGGTGCGTGATCGCGGCTCCGATGCGGAAGGCGATCTCCGGCGTCATGTTGCCCTGATTGGCGGGCCCTCGAACTCCGTCGGTACCGAACAGCTTGCGTGCCATAGGAGTGCTTAGTTATCACATCGGAGGTTACGGTTCCCACGCAACGTCGATGCGCCAGTTTTGAACGGGGCGATACTCGATGCTGCCGAGGAAGTCGGCCGGAAAGCGCAGCTCGAGCAGCCCGCCGCGTTGGCTCTGGGGTGCGGTGGTTTGGGTGGCCGCCTCCGGGTCTGCGCCGGGTGTGACGAAGCCCTCGACGTAGGCGCCGCGCACCACGTGGCGCAGCGGGCCGAGGCGCTTCTCGATGAAGCGATCGAGCTGCACGCCCGCACGAATGCGCGTGCTGCGAAACGCTTGATCGCCGCTCTCGATGGCCAGCACGGGGATGGCGCCGCCGAACTCGCGCCGCACCTCTTCGGTGAGCAGGCCGGCCGTGGCTCCCGCAAGAAAGCTCGCCGCCGCACCGGTGGCATCGCGCTCCGAGGACGTGTCCGAGCTGCGTCCACCGAGCAGCTGGGCGATGATCTGCCCGCTGTCCGTGATGCTGGGGTCGCTGTGCGTGAAGGTCACTCTGGGGGCGCTGAGGCGGCCCTCGAGGCGCACCCCGATCTCGTCGGCGCCGATCTTGTGGGTCGCGTACAAGCTGACGAGAGGATCGAGGCTACCTTGGCTGTCGAAGGCGAGGCGGCTGTCTTGGAGCTCGAAGCGCTTTCCGTAGAGCTCGAACGAGCCACGGCGCAGCTCTGCGCTGCCCTGTACGGTCAGCAGCGGAGCGCGGTAGCGCACGGTGAGGTCGGTTCGAACTTCGGCGCGCATGTCGGTGCGGCTGATACGAAAAGGTGGCTCCCTGGCGATGACCCGGACTTCGTAGGTGTACGGATCGTCGGGCGCTGGCTCGCGCTCTTCGCCGACCACCACCACGCTCGGATGCGGATCGAGGTCTTGCAGCTCTTGCCCGAGATCGTTGGGTAGGTCGATGCGCAGATCGCCCACGTCGACCTCGGCTCGCGCGCGCTCTTCGTCGAGCTCTGCGCGGATCGAGAGGCCGCCCGAAAGCTTGGAGACCTGGGCTCCCTCACGCCGCACCGGAAAGTCGCGCAGGCGGGTTTGAAGCTCGAGGTAAGCGTGGCGTGCCGTCTCGAAGCGCAGCTCGCCATTGGCTTCGAGGCGGCCCTCGAAGTCTCGTGCGCGCAGGTTCTCGATGCGTACCGTGTCGCCCAAGAGCCGCAGCTTCACGCCGAGATCGGAGAGCTCCTGCCCGAGCGCTGGGATGGACAGCCGTCCTTGGCTCAGCGTCAGCTCGCCTTCGAGGTCGAGCGACTCGTCGGCGAAGCCGTAGGCCACCCGCGCCTCGCCGTCCATCTGTGCCGCGGCACGCACGCTCGAGGGCAGGGCGACGAGCAAACGCGCGAGCTCCATGCGTCTCACCCGTATGCGGGCCTCGGCCGTCCCGAGCTCCTCGCGTTTGGCGTTCGGCGCGAGGGCCGCGCGGGGTAGCGACGCGAACACCTCGAGGGAGGCCCCTTCGCCCGCACCGACCTGGGCCACGACCGAGAAGCGCTCTCCCTCCGCCCCGCCGCGCACGTCGACGGAAAAGGGGCGACCCGCCGAGCGCGTCTCTTTCGTGCCGCCGAGGCGCTGCTGTTGGCTCGCGTGGGGCAAGAGCTGGAGCGCGGGCGACGAGAGCGCGAAGCCAAAGCTCGGTGGATGGGCAAACAGATTGTCTGCCTCGATTCGCAGCGCGAGGGGGCCTTGGGCGTGCTCGCACAGCACGGGCACCTCTTCGGTGTCGGGCGTCTTGCCCTCGAAGGCGAGCGACGTGGGCGGCCACGCGAGCGGGGCGCGTCCGGTGATCCAATCGTTCATGCGCAGCTGGGAGCGCAGCGTGGCGTGTCCCACCTCGCGGCCATCGAGGCTCATGCGCGCCTCGATCTCGCCCCGCGTGCCCTGCGCGATCCAAGACAGCTTGGCCTCCGGAAAGCGCTCGATGCCGCAGGCCTCGATGCCCTGATCACCGCCTACGAAGCGCGCCGTCGCAGCGCCCGAGACGCGCGGCCCGCCGCTTGCTTGCTCGACGGCGAGCGTGCCGGAGGTGATCACGGCGCGGGGTTGTCGAATGGGCTCGGGCAGCTCGTCCAGGCGTCGCTCTGGGACGCTGGTCCAAAGCGCAAAGGGACGCTCAGCGAGGGAGGCGCGCAGGCTTTCGACATCGAACAGCTCCGCGGGACGCGCTTCGACGTAGCCCTTGGCCTTCACGAGCTCGCCTTTCGCGTCGGCGATCTCGAGGCTGCGCAGCGTGAGCGTTTCTTGATCGTGGGTGAAGCTCAGATCGATGTCGAGCGCGGGCCAGGGATCGAGCACGATGCCAGCGACGTGCGTGCTGACGTCGATCACCGGGGCATCGAGCGTGCCCGAGCCGCGAATCAGGGCGCTGATGTTGCCCTTCGGAGGCTCGATGCCGAGCCAGGCGAGCCAGGGGCGACTGACGGAGAACGGCACGCGCTCGAAGTCGACGGCGAACTCGTAGCGGCCGCTTCCCACTTGGCTGACGAAGTCAGCGCCCTTGCCGGGCACGCCTCCCGCGGTGACGGCCAGGCGGCTCTCGTCGGGCAGGATGATCTCCCCGTTGAGGTCGAAGCGTCCCTCCGCAAACACCATGGTGGCCATGACGTCGAGCCCCGTCATGCCGAGAAACTGGCCATCCTTGAGCCAGCCCTGCACGTCGATGCGCGGCTTGCCCGGGACGCCAGTGAGGGCGAGGCTGCCCTCGACCGTGCCGTCGAGGTCTGCGAGATCGAGGCCGCTCAGCTCGCGCAAGCCGCCAAGATCGAAGGCCTTGAGCGTGGCCTCGACGCGGTAGGCCCTCGAGCGCGAGAAGCGCCCAGCGGCCTCGAGGTGTTGGGGGCCGTTGTCCAAGCTGACACGTCTGAGCTCGACGCCGTCGTCGTCGAGGACCACGTCGGCTGCCGCACGCCAGGGGGGACGGCCCGGCACGCTCACGCTGAGCGGCTCAGCGAGGATGCGCAGCGCGTCCTTACGGTCCTCGAGTTGCACCCGCGCCTTGGCGCGACGCCCCAGGGAGTCGAGCGCCTCGGCCTCGGCCACGTAGACTCGCCTGTCGCCGTTCATGCGCAGGCTGACCTGACCCAATTCGAAGCCGGAGAGGGTGACGCCCGTGCCCTTGGCGGTAACGCGCACGCGAGGGGCTTCGAAGTCTCCGCTCACGCGACCTTGGATTTGCAAGCTTTTCGCGCCGAGGTTTTCGTAGGTGAGGTTCGCGAGGCCCAGGCGGCCTTCGAGCGCGAGCTCGCCCGCGGCCTGAGTCAGGGTGACGTCGGTCGTGAGGCGCGCGCGCAGACCTTCGCGTCGCAGGGCGGGGGCGTGCGTGGTGTCGGGCACGACCGACTGGACGCGCAGCTCGAGGTCGCCTGTGTCCATCACGTGGCCGCTGACGTGGAAGCGACCCCCGGCGTAGTCGAAGCCCGCATCCGTCAGATCGAGCCGTCCGTTTTGGTACTCGCCCTCGAAGACCACCCCGCGTATGCGCATGCCGTAGGTATCGACCTCCTGGGAGCGGGCGACGATGGCGATGGGCGCGCCTGCTTCGGCGACCGTTTGGAGGGTGATGCCGAGTGACACTTGTGGCGCGTAGGCCAAGAGCTCACTGAGCTCGAGCTTTCGCGTCGCAAGGCGCACCACCGTGCGCCGCTCGGGCTCGTAGCGTCCGTGCATGCCGATCACCCCGCCGGCCGTGGCGAACGCTGCGTGAAAGGCGAGGTTGTCGCGAGAGCCCTCGAGCCGGATGGGGCCACTCACGTCGCCGATCAGGGTCTCAGGCAAGCCGAGCTGAAGCGCGATGAGGGTGTCGCTCGAGATCTTGGAGAGTCCGAGTGCGAGATCGATGTGCTCTTTCGTGTCGTCGGCCAGGTAGATGAGCTTGGCTTGCACGCGTTCGTCCGCGTCGGTCTTGATGCGAAACGAACCGCGCACGTCGATGGGGGGTGCGCTGACGCTGAGCTGCCCCGCTTCGAGCCGCGCCGGGACGGCATAGGGACCCCGGATGTTGCCGGTGAGGGTGTAGACCTGGGCGCGAAAGAGGTCGTCGACATCGATGCGGCCACGGACGGAAAGATCCTCCACGTCGACGCCCGCGAGCCCGGGCACGTCGCCTCGCACCTGCATGCGATCGACGGAGATGCCCTCGAAGTGGATGCTCGTGCTCGACGCGGAGGACGTGGTGCCCGCACCCTCTGCCTCGGGGGGAGACAGGGCCTCGAACAGGGTCACGGCCAGCGTTTCGGACGGATACAGGCGCACGAAGCCGTCCTCGAGATGACCGCGCGTGAAGCGAACCGAGTTGCTGCTGAGGGCCCACAAATCGAAGTCGAGCTCGAGCTCGCGCGCGTAGAGCACCGTGCGGCCCTGGGCATCGCGCACCCATACGCCCTCCGCACGAATGCCGCCGAAGGAAAGGGCGACCACGCGATCGACGTGAACCTCACCCGCGAGCAGCGCGCGAAGCTGCTCTTCGAGGGTCAGGCGCGCATAGCGCCGCGCCGTCACGTCGCCGTAGGCCCAGGTGAACGCGACCACCAGCGCCGCTACCGTCGCCATGACGAGCAGCAGCGTGAGCCAGACGGCGCGGCGTGCTTTCGTGGAGAGCGTCAGAAGGCCTCCCCAATGGTGAGGTGCACCGCGCCTGCGATCCCGAACAAGGGGTCTCGACGATTGACGCGCTTGGCGTCGGAGGTGTCGCCCTGTAGGCCGGGCACGAGCCACGCGAAGTCGAGGCGCAGGGGGCCCACGAGGGTTTTGTAGCGCAGGCCCGCGCCGAGGGTCGTGTTGGGGCGGTTGAAGCGAAAACTACCGCGCGTGGTGCCGTAGCCGCCGTCGACGTCGCCCGCATCCATGAAGCCCGCGATGCCGAAGCTCTCGCCCAGGGGCACGCGCAGCTCGAGGCTCGCGATCCAGCTCCGCGTTCCGCCCGGAAAGCCCCTGAGGAGCAGCCTCTGGGTCGAGGGGTCGTTCTGGACGGCGTCTTCTGGCGGCAGGTCGGAGTCGCGCAGGCCGAGCTGGCCCGCGGCCACGCCGCGCACCGAGTAGGGGCCGCCGCCGCGCAGGCGGTAGGGGCGCGGTCCGAGGCGCCTGAGCTCGTTGGTCTTGGCGTCCGTGCCGTAGATGTGAATCAGCCCGATGCCGGCACGCCCGGCCAAGACGAGGCCGTAGGGCAGCGGGATGTAGCGCCGCAGCTCGGGCGTCAGGCGCACGTAGCTCCAGTTCGAGCCAGGCAGCGTCTCGTGGACCTCGAGGCGCGCATAGGTGCCACGGCGTGGGCTGTAACGGTCGTCGCGGTCGTCCCACTCGAGCGCTTGTTGCAGAAAAAGCACCCGATAGCGCTCCGCTTCGACCTCAGGGGGGCCTCCGCGCTTCGGGATGTAGGGGTTGATGTGAAAGGCGAAGCTCGCGTTCAGGCGATTTCGCAGAAAGCCACGCGACGGACCGATGCCCACGTTGATGTCGTCGCGGATGAAGCCTCCGCCGAAGGGGTCGGGACCGCGATCCCAGACGGCCGTCAAGCGCAAGAGCGTTCGCGCCTCGAGGAAAGCGGGCCACTCGAACAGCGTGCTCAGGTTGTTGCCGATGTCGTAGTCGCGCTTGCCCTCCTCGTTCTTGATGCTGGGAAACTGCGCCGGAAAGACGAGCTTGGGGCGCTCCTCGATGCGGAAACGCCTCAGGCCGCCGAGGAAGTTTTTGAGCTCGAGATAGGCGAAGATGTGGGTGTCCCACTGTTGCGCCGCAGAGTAGGCTCTCTGACCGTCCTCGACGCCGATCTGAATGCCAGCGCCCAGGCCGAAGCGATACAGCTTCGAAGGCTTGACGCGAATCTCGATCGGAATGCGCGGCCGCACCGAGTCACGCTTCGACAGGTGGCACACGCGCTCGGTGCGCATGGCGTCGGGGTCGATGTCGTTGCCCACGATGGGCGCTTCGCCTCCGCTGCCGAAGGCGAGCCACTCGCCCTGTCTCTCGGCCCCACCTTCGTTGCCAAACTGCGAGGCACCCGTGTTGGGGTCGACCCGACCAGCGATGATCTCGACCTCCGAGAAGACGCGCATCTGGTAGATGCGCGTGCGCGCGTCCTCGAGATCCGTCTCGCTGTAGGCACGGCCCGGAACGAGATCGCTGGCTTCGAGGATGAGCTTCGGTGGAAGCGCGCCGTGACCTTCGACGCACACGTCGCCGAGCTCGCTGAAGTCTCCCGAGACGACGTGAAAATCGAGCTGCGCCGTGCGCTCCTTGGGATCGACGGTGGCCTCGCTCTCGACGCGCGCTGCGGCATAACCAGCATCGCGCAGCATGCGCAGCAGCCTTTGCTTCGTGCGGTCGAAGGTGGCCTCGTCGAAGCGTTCGGCCGGCTCCATGTCGTCGAGCAACGCGAGCAGTCTGGAGGCGAGATCGCGCTGGAGCCTATCGATTCCGTCGATCGACACGCTCGACACGAGCACGGGGTCGCCCTCCTCGAGGCGTACCCGGAGGCGAATCTCGTTCTCGTCAGGATCGAGGGGTGGCGTGCCGTAGAGCGCAGACTCGGGGTCGGCGCTCGAGTCGAGCACGCGCGCGCCGTAGAACCCCCGCGCGCGATACCAGCGCTCGATGCGTGCGAGGTCGCGCTCGAACACGCTCGGGTCGTAGAGCGGCCAATCTTTCCAGGGCCAGCGCCACAGGGCGAGGTGGATGCGCTGACCGTCGAAGGGACCTTTGCCGCATGTCGGAGACGGCGACGCGCTCAGATCGATGGAGAGCGACTCGCGTTCACGCGTGGCGAGACAGGCGCGTAGCGCATAGGGGTCGAGCGACTCGACGCCCTCGAGCTCGAGCTCGTCGACGCCGTATCTTCCCGCCGGGATGGTCGCGCAGGCTGAGAGCGCGAACAGCAGAGGGACGACCGACGCAATGCATCGTGTACGCACCCGCACGTCGCGCTTCAGCTTCGATCAAGGGCCCTTGACGTCGCCCACGGCGCCGATCGTCGCGAGGTACACCATCAAACCGCGCATCTCCTCTTCGGGCAGCTTGGTCTCGTCGATCGGCTTCATGCGTCCCGAGCCCTCGCGGATCTGGCGCGTCATGTCAGCCATGCTGCTCATCTCACCCTTGAGCGCAGGCCCCAGATCGGCCTCGCCGCCGGGGTGGCATGTGCCGCAGGCACGGTCGTAGCTCGTCTTGCCGGTCGCGCTCAGGCTCTCCCACTCGGCTGCGTCCGTGATCACCAGGGCGGGTTCGCCGCCCGAAGCCGGCGCAGCGCCTGACGCCTCCGTGCTGCCGCCACCGCAGGCGCTGACGCCCAGGGAAGACGCTGAGAGGGCAGCCGCGATCCAGAACAAACGCTTCGTCATCGTTCCTCCGTGAGGGGCCCCTGCTTGAACGGGCCCGCGGGTAGTGTGCCCGAGTGCGAGCAGACTGGGTATAGGTCAGCGGATCCCGTAAGGCCATCGCCACGCACTCCGAACGCTCACCCTCGAGAGCGGCGCAAAGCTGGCATCGCCCGTCTCGTCGACATGGCTGAGCAGCATGCGTCCGTCCGCAAGGCGCAGGGCGACCCAGCTCGAAGCCGGCTGCGTGGGTGTCGCATCCGTGGTGGGCAGGATTGGTGGGTCTTCGCCGAGCGGACATGTGGCGCTCGGGCGCGCGGCGAGTGCCATGGCCGCGTTGTGCCGGGAGATGGGTTCCTTCGACGCGAGCCACGTGCACAGCACGTCCGAGGCGATCTCGTTGCGCAACACGAGCGACGCCAAAGCGAAGGCGGTGACGGGGCCGAGCGGCCAAGGGCCACGCCGTGCCGCCTCTGTGATGCGCGCGACGTCGTCCCTGGTGCCGCGCAAACCCAGCGCTGCAACGCTAGTGGCGCGCACTTGCGATAGCGGGTCGTCGAGCCGTGCGCGTAGGCCGGCGAGGGCCTCGGGGCTGTCGCTCAACGCGAGCGCACGTGTGGCGCCGACCACGCGTCCGACACGTTGCGCCGATCCCATCTCGGCGAGCATGCGCGTGGCAGCAGCATCTCCGATGGTGCCGAGGCCACGCGCCGCGATCTGAGCACGCGCCGGGTCTTCGCCGTGCAAGGCCTGCTTCAGCACGCTGTCGAGTCGAGGTCGTGCGCGTGGGGGGAGCTCGCGCACGATCCGACCTGCGGCGAAAGACACGGCGAGCACGGCCGCGTCCCGCCCCTCACCGCGTCCCGACGCCCGCGCGAGCAAGCTGTCGAGCTCACCCGGGCTGGCGATGCGGCTGAGCGAAAGGGCGAGGGCGCGGCGGGTGTCCGGGTCGGGATCGTCGAGGTGTGCAAGCAGCGCTCGGGCCTCGGCGCGTGTGCCGAGCGTGGCGAGCGCCTGTGCTGCGGCCCTTCGACTCGGCGCATCGCCCGCGTCGAGCAGCGCCGTCAGCGTGGGGAGCCCATCTCGCCCGCCTGCGCGTGCGATCAGCGCGATCGCTCTCGGTCGCAGTGGCGGAGGTACGCGAGGCAGAAACAACGTCAGAGGCATCGCGGCCAGCGCTTCGCCCTGGGGCAGGCTGCGCTCGAGGCCATCGATCACGGCTTCGGGCTCTTGGCTTGCGTCTTGGGTGCGCGTGAGCCAGCCGAGCCAAGCGGGTTCCCCAGCGCTCGCCCCCTTCGTGTCCTCGCGCTCTCGGGAGATGCGCTCGAGGCCTGCGCGCGCCGCCTGGGCCACTCGCGTACGCGGGGAGCGTGTCAGGGGCTCGAGGGTGTCTTCCGTGTGTTCCGCGGGAGCTGCGGTGAGCGCGAGCACTGCGGCGACGGCGACGTCTTCGACGGGGTCTTGCACGGCGCGCACGAAGAGCGGCACCGAGCGTGGGTCGCGAAAGCGGGCTGCCGCGCGCAGCGCCGCTGCGCGTACCTCGGGCGCGGGGTCGATGGCGCGCGTGAGCACCGCCCAGCGCGCGCGCTCTTCGTCAGAGCGTGAGAGGGCGAAGAGCGCGGCCACGCGCACGCTCACGTCGAGATCATCGAGCGCGGCGATCAAGGCTGCGAGCTGCTGCGACGGCGCGAGCATTCCGAGGGCGCGTGCGGCCGCGGCGCGCACGCTCGACTCGGTGTCGCCGAGCGCCCGTGCGAGCTGCTCGTGGGCGCCCGCGTCGGACAGGGCGACCAGCGTGGCGATCGCCGCGGCGCGTACGCTCGGCTCCTTGTCGCTGAGTGCGGCGCGCACGGTGCCCCTGGCTTCTGTCGGTTTCAGGCGCGCCACCGCGCGCAGGGCCTCCGCCCGAATTGCAGGGGTGGGATCCGCGCATGCGGCGAGCACGGCCGCCACCGCTGTGTCGGAGGGCATACCGCCGAGCAAACGCACGAGGTCTCCGCGCTCACGCGGCTCCGCGCGGGCCAGCTCGTCCGCGAGCCGCGCGGCCTCCCCGGGCCAATCGAAGCCCAAGCACAGGCTCAGGACAGCTCCGCATAAAGCCCTGGTGCGTGCCTTCACGGAGCTAGTTGTATCCCAGGTCGATGGTAGGCTCTACGGGATGGAGCGTACGCTGGTCGAGCTCGTGTCCGCCGTGCGCCGGGCCGGTGTTCGCGTGTCGACCGCGGAGGTGATCGACGCAGGCCGCGCCTTTGCCGCGTGCGGCGTCCAAGACCGCGCGACTCTGCGCTCGGCGCTCGCGTCGACGCTCGCGAAGAGCCCCGAAGATCACGCGCGCTTCGGCCGCGCCTTCGACGCCTTCTTCGAGGCCTCGGGGCGCACGCAAGACGATCTCTACGCGTGCCTTCGGGCCCGCGGCTTCAGCGCCGAGGAAGTGTCGGCCCTGCGCGAGGTGCTCGAAGCGACCGCGCGCGCTGCGTCCGCCGAGCCGGTGTTTGCGGCGCTCGTCGGCGGGTCTTTGGCCATGGATCATCTGCTGGAGCTGTCCGCTCGGCGCAGTGGTTTGTCGCGCATCGAAGACACCGCGCGTGCCGGCTTTGCGACGATGCGGCTGCTCGAGGCTGCCAGGGTGCCGCGCGCGGAGGCGTCGCTGTCTGCGCTGCGTAGCCGCTTGCGCGACGCCCTCGGCGAGCGCGGAGCCGAGCTCACGGACGCCGTCTCCGACGAGCTTTCACGTCTGCGTCGCCGTGCGCGCGAGCACGTCATGTCCGGGTTGTCGCGGAGTGACGGGCCGAGGGACGCCCTGCGCGTGCCCTTTTCGCAGCTCGATCCCCACGAGCAGCGTGCGGTCGAGCGCGAGGTGGCTCGGCTTGCGGAGCGTCTCGTGGGTCGCGCGCTCGTCCGAGCCAAGCGCGCGCGCCACGGGCGCATCGATGCGCGGCGCACCCTGCGTGCGGGCCTTCGAACCGACGGCGTCCCCTTTCGCGTGGTGCAGCACGGACGCGCGCCGCGTCGTCAAAAGCTCGTCGTGCTCTGCGATATCTCCGACTCCGTGCGCCACAGCGCGCGCTTCATGCTCTTGTTCGTGCAGGCGGTGCAGCGCCTGTTCGTGGGCTGTCGTTCCTTCGTGTTCGTCAGTGATGTGGGGGAGACGACGCAGCTGTTTCGCGAGCAGGCACCGGCACGCGCCATCGAGCTCGCCTACGGCGGTGCAGCCGTGAGCGTGTCCGACAACAGCCACTACGCCCACGCCTTTTCGCGCTTCGAACGTCGGCACGTGGACGCGCTCGATGCGCGGACCACGCTCGTGATCATCGGCGACGCGCGCACGAACCACTTCGACGCGGGGGAGCGCGTGCTCGCGCGCCTCGCGCAGCGGGCGGGGCGGGTCGTCTGGCTCAACCCCGAGCCCGAGGGTGCCTGGTCGATGGGCGACAGCGCCATGGCGCGGTTTGGCCCGCACCTCG
>CAYNOM010000079.1:0-15407 GCA_964398415.1 uncultured Polyangiales bacterium
AAGTCATGGCACAGCACGGCAAACGCTTTCGCGCGGCGCGCGATCTGACCGACGAGATCAAAAAGGGCTTTGCGCGCGTTCGCGATCTCCTCAAAAAGTGACCAACTCATTGCCAGGCAGCGGCACGGTGCGAGCCCCTCCCGCCGAGCTCGCGATTGCGCCGAGCGCGCTCTTCGCACCGTGCGATCCGAGCGCGCTCGGCTTCGAGCTCACGAGCACCGACCCGAGCTTCGATCTCACCGTGCTGCGCGCGCGCTCGAGCGCGAGTGAGCGCATCTACGGCATGGGTCAGCAGGCGCCCCACGACAGCCTCAACCTGAAGGGCCGAGCGATCCCGGTTCTTGCGCAAGAGGGTGGCATCGGCCGCGGACACATCCCGATCACGCCGGCCGTCAACGCGTTTTCCGCGGGATCCGGTGGCAGCCAAGAGAGCACCTACTACGCGGCGCCCCACTTCCTCACCAACACCAACCGCTCGCTGTTTCTCGAAAACACCGAGTACGCCGTCTTCGATTTCAAGAACAGAGACGTGACGGCGGTCCGGTCGTTTGCGCCGACGATGCGTGGTCGGATTCTGCAGGGCAACTCGCCGCTCGAGCTCATCGAGCGCTTCACCGCCTACGCGGGCCGCATGCCCGCCCTGCCCGACTGGGTGAACGAGGGTGCCATCGTGGCCCTCGCCAAGACGCCCGCGGACAGCCTCGCGTTCGTCGATGCCCTGCGCGAGCACGGCGCCGAGATCGCAGGCGTGTGGAATCAGACCTGGTCTGGCGTCAGCACCACGTTCATCGGCGAGCAGGTGCTCTGGAACTGGATCCAAAACCCCAATTCTCGCCCCGGCTGGGACGCCTACGTCGACGCGCTCGAGCAGCGCGGAATTCGCACGCTGTGCTACGTCAACCCGATGTTCCGCGACGTGCCGCCCGAGGACGGGCCGCTGCGTCGCAACCTGTTCCAAGAAGGCCTCGCGGGTGACTACTTCGTGCACCGCGAGGACGGAAGCGTGTACATGCTGCCGATCACGGCCTTCGACGTGGGCCTGCTCGATCTCACGAACGAGGGCGCGCGGCGCTGGATGAAGGACGTCATCCAGGACGAGATGCTGGAGAACGCGCGCTGCAGCGGCTGGATGGCCGACTTCGCCGAAGCCCTGCCCTTCGACGCCGTGCTCTCGAGCGGCGAGAGCGCCGCGAGCTACCACAACGAATACCCCGTGGCCTGGGCCGAGCTCAACCGCGAGGCCGTCGAAGAGGCCGGCCGCCTCGGCGACGTGCTGTTCTTCAACCGGGCGGGTCACACGCGCTCGCCCGCCCACGCTCTCCTGCTGTGGCAGGGTGACCAGCTCACCACCTGGGACAAGTACGATGGGCTGGTGAGCGCGTTGCACGGGTTGATCAGCGGCGGCCTCTCCGGCATCGCGTTGAATCACTCGGACGTCGGCGGCTACACCTCGCTCAGCCGCTACGGCCTCGGCTACAAGCGCGAGACGGAGCTGCTCGAGCGCTGGACCGAGATGAACGCCTTCACGGCCGTCCTGCGCACCCACGAGGGCAACCAGCCCGGTGCAAACCCGCAGGTCTACTCCGACGACGCGGCCATGGCGCACTTCGCGCGCTTCACCAAGGTGTACAAGGCCCTCGCCTTCTATCGCCGAATGCTCAACGCAGAGGCGAGCGAGCGCGGCTTTCCCATGGTGCGCCACATGATGCTCCACTACCCGAACGACACCCGTGCGCACGAAGTGGACGACCAGTTTCTGCTCGGCAGCGAGATCCTCGTCGCGCCGATCAAGAACAAGTGCTGGACGCCCTTCTTCTGCCGCTACGAACGCAGCGTCTACCTCCCTGCCGGCCGCTGGGTGCACCTGTGGTCGGGCAAGGTGTACGGCAACAGCTCGCGCGGCACCGACGTGAACGTGAAGGCCCCCGTGGGTCAGCCTGCGGTGTTCTACAAGGAAGGCAGCAGGGTGGGAGCGACCTTCGTCGACAACCTGCAAAGCATGGGCATCGACGCGAAGCGGCCCTGAGCAAGCGGCCTCAGGAGGCAGCGGCCTTGTTCCGCGCCTCCTCCTCGAGCAAGACCTTCACCTCGGCGAGCTCATCGGCCACGAGCCTTGCCCACTCGCTGACGCTCGCGAGCTCCTGCTCCTCCGCGGCGTGCTGAATGGCCTCGCACAGCTTGCCCATCCTGAGGGCGCCCACGCTCACCGAGCTGCCCTTGAGCTTGTGGGAGCGCGCGCGAATCTCCTCGGCGTCCGCCGTGGCGCAGATCTCGACGAGCCCCTCAACCTGCTCGGGCACCGTGCGCAGGTACGTCTGAATCAGGCGTAGCGAGCGCTTCTGCTGCGCGAGGCGCTCTTGCCCCGCGGCGGGATCGTGCTGCGAATTGTCGGCCTGAGCCGCAGCCTCGACCGCGCCTGCAAGCGCCAAGGGATGGGGCCCCGTGTGCGCGTCCGGCGGCTCGCTCTCCGTGTGACGCATCCAGCGCCGCAGCGTCTTCTGCAGCACCCGCGGGCTCACGGGCTTCGTCAGAAAGTCGTCCATGCCGGCCGCCTTCACGCGCTCGGCCTCACCATGATAGGCGTGGGCCGTGAGCGCGATGATCGGCGTGTACCGAGCGTTGCCCTCCAGTGTGCGAATCTCGTAGGTGGCCTGATAGCCGTTCATCCCTGGCATCTGACAGTCCATCAAGATCGCATCGTAGTGTCGAATCGACGCCTTCTCGATGGCCTCGTAGCCGCTGACGGCAAGATCACAGGAGTGACCGAGCTCGTCGAGCATCTCCGCCGCGAGCACGCGGTTGACTTCGTTGTCGTCGACCACGAGAAAGTGTCCCTTGCGCCTCGACAGTGGACGCTTGGAGTTCGAGATATCGTAGACTCCCTCGACTGGCTCGGCATTTTCGGCGATGCAGTTGTAGAGCTCCGACAGGCGCACGGGCTTCGCCAAGAACAGCACGTCGGATGCCCCTTCGACCGGCGTGTGCATCGTGGGCGTGAGCTGAATGATCACGATGTGGGGCAGACACTCCTGCAGCGCATGGGACAGCGACATGCCCTCTACAGACGCCATCTTGAGATCCAAGATCGCGAACTCGAAGGGCTTGTGAATCGCCTTCGCCTTGCGCGCGAGCTCTAGCGCTTCCTCGCTCGTCTTCGCCTCGGTCGTCACCATGCCCCAGCGCTGCATGTAGCCGCGTATAAGCGCACGGTAGCTGTCGCTGGCATCCACGACGAGCACGCTGCGACCCCGTGGCGACCCCGCCCGCGCGACCTCCTCGCGCGCCTCCTCGAGGACAGGCAAGCGAACGCGAAACCAGAACGTGGAGCCCTGCCCCGGCTCGCTCCTTACGCCGATGTCTCCGCCCATCAGGCTCACGAGGTGCTTCGAGATCGAGAGCCCAAGGCCCGTGCCCTCGTGCAGGCGCGTGCTCGACCCATCCACCTGGGAGAAGGCACGAAAGAGCCGTTCTTGTTGCTCGACGGCGATGCCGGGCCCCGTGTCGCTCACTTCGAACAGGAGCTGTGCGTGAGTCGCGGGACAATCCTCCGGCCGGTCGCGCGTGACCACGATGCTCACCTCCCCGTCCTCGGTGAACTTGATCGCGTTACCCGCCAGGTTCGTCAGAACCTGCACGATGCGATCGGCGTCGGCGCGCACGCTCACGGGCACGTCCTCGTCCACCCGATGAATCAGCTCGAGCTGCTTGGCGTGGGCCTTCACGGAGAGCAGCTCGACGCGATCCTGCAGCAAGCTCGAGAGATCACACTCCGCCTCGTGCAGCTCGTAGCGTCCCGCCTCGAGCTTCGAGAAGTCGAGCACGTCGTTCACGAGCGCAAGCAGGCTCCTCGCGCTCGTCTCGGCGATCTCGGCCTGCCTTCGTGGGCGCGCGGGAAGCTCGCCGCGAAGGAGCAGCCCCAGCATGCCGATGATGCCGTTCAAAGGGGTGCGCAGCTCGTGGCTCATGTTCGCGAGAAACTCGCTCTTCACGCGCGTCGCCTCGAGCGCCTCGCGCGTGCGCTTCTCGAGATCGAGAAACGCCCTCTGGGTCAGGCCGATGATCGGCTGCACGTAGAGCGCGACGAACAGCATCGACAGCACGAGCCCAGCGAGGCTCGCCCAGAGCGAGACGCGCATGAGCTTTTCTCGCAGCTCCTGGCCGGCCTTCAGGCGCTCGGTGGACACCATGAGCCCGACGCGACCAATCTCGCGTCCCTCGATGGCCACGGGCACCCAACTCAACAGGGCCCCGTCGAGCTCACGCACCGTGCCCTTCGAACTGGCGAAGGCATCCCTCGGAAGCTTGCCCTGCTTGTCGCGACGGTAGAGGGTGTTGCCCTCCGCGTCCTCGACCAGAACGCCCCACACCTCGTCGTCGCGCTCGATGTCGGCTGCCGCTTGGCTCAAGAGCGCCGCATCGTTGAGGAGGATGCCAAGGTCGGACACGCGACCGAGCTCACTTGCGCCGCGCGTCACCTTCCACGTCAGGTCACGCCGAGCCACGGGCGTGAGCCACTCGAAAATGCTGTCGACCACCACCATCGTGGTTATCGACAGGCCTCCGAGCAGGCACAGCGCCATCACGGCGAACGCGATGCGAATGCGCGTGCCCGAGAGGACCCGATTGCGCACATCCGCCGAGACCAACTCGGGCTCCGCGCTTGGGCGTCGTGACTCACGAGGGCTCGCACTCTGCGGTGAATTCGTCATGCAGCGACACCCACGAGATGGAAAGTATCGAGTAGCAGCACAGCGCCCAGCTCCCTAGAATGAGAGTAGACGCTGGAGGGCGTGAAATGGCGAACGCGAAAGGCAACATCCTCGTAGTGGACGACGACGAGGTGGTGCTGGTCGCCATCGCCGATCTGCTCGAAGAAGATGGCTACGCGGTCTTCACCCAACAGTCGCCCATCGGCGCGACGCAAGTCATCGTGCGCGAGTCCATCGATCTCGCCGTAATCGACGTCAACCTGCCGGTGATGCAGGGCGACAACGTGGTGCGCCTGCTGCAATCGTGGGATCGCGTCAAAGACCTGCCGATCGTGATCATCTCCGGCGTCGCCCAAGACCGTCTTGGTGCCCTTCAAGCCGAGCTGCCCCAGACGCGCTTCGTCCCGAAGGCACAGATGAACCACCTGCTCTTGAGCACCGTGGCCGAGCTCTTGAGGGCGCGCGATGTGCGGCGCAATCGCGCCACGTTCACACCGGGTGGTGGAGCCGTGGATGACGTGGACGATCTCGTGGCTCGCTTCGGCCGCGAGGTTGCCCGTACCTTGGGCGATGCCCCAAGTCGCTTTCGCGGCATCGCCGCGGGCAGCAAGGTCGACAAGCTCGCGCTCTCCCGCAGCGTGGCGAATCTGCGCGGCCAGGCTCAGCTGCTCGGCCTCGATGCACCTGCACAGCTCCTCGGCGCATTCGCGATGTTGCTCGAGGCCATCGAGCCCGGTTCGCACTGGCCCGCGAGCGTCAATCACGCCGTCGATGACACCATTGGCGCGCTCTCCTCGTTGCAGCAGAGCCCACGAGGCGAGTTCGCGATGTCGCCCGACCCCGTGCGACGACGACTGATGCAAGCTCTGTCTCTCTTGCGGCTGCCCAAGTCCTGATCTGCGCACGCGCTTCTCCCGGCGTCTAGCGTCAACCGGTGGTGCGTGCTTCGCGTGCGCGCGCTTCGAGCGCCTCACGCGCGACTCTCTCCGGAAAGTGCGCGCCCTGAAGCTCGCGTCCCCAGGCAAAAGCCTCCTCGAGCGTGGCGACGATCTTGTACTCGCAGGGCATCCTGGTCAGCCACAGCACGGCCGTGAGCCCACCCCGCACGAGCGTCGACGAGATCACGAAGGCCACGCCCGCCGTACGCTCGCGCATCAGCTGGGCGTGCTGCGCAATCCAGTCCGCTTGCATCCGGCGCTGGTTGGCGTTCGACTTGATCCAGCGGGTGGTGTCGTTGATCACCACCATGTCGGTGTACTTGTCCCGCTTCTCCGCCACGAACCGCGTCATCTCGGCCAGGTAGGCCTCGTATTGCTCATCGGTGGCGGCACCGTAGTAGGTGACGAGCATCAGCGGGCCCTCTTCGACGATTCGGATCGGGTCACTCATGCGTGCGATCGTAACGCATCTCGCCTCCGCCAAGCTGTCCGGGGGCTCACCCAACGCGCGATTGTGAAGCGCGCCGGAGGTGGGTAACCGTCTCACCTGCGCGTGCTTGCTGCGACTGCCACGCGCACACAGAGCACGCCCCGTCGCTCCTGGTCGCGCTCGATGGAGCGAAACAGCGCGCCGAAGTTGCCCTCTCCAAAGGACAGGTGATTTTCGCGCTGGATCATCTCGATGAAGATCGGGCCAATCAGGTTCTTCGTGAAGATTTGGAGCAGATAGCCCTGGTCGTCGCCATCGACCAACACCTGATGGGCCATCACACGCGCCCTGTCCTCGCGCAAAGCCGGCACGCGCGCGAAGGCCTCTGCGTAGTAGCTCGGATCGATGTCGAGCGTCTCGATGCGACTTGGCGCGAGCGCGTCGAGACTCGAGAGCAGATCGTGCGTCAGAAACGCGAGGTGCTGGATGCCTGGTCCGCGATACTCCTCGAGGTATTCTTCGATCTGCGACTTCTTCTCGCTGCCCTCGTTGATCGGAATGCAAAACGTGCCGCAGGGCGAGCGCAGCGCATAGGAATGAAGCCCCGTCTTCTCGCCGCGAATGTCGAAGGTGCGCACCTCCGTGAAGTCGAAGATGGTCTTGTAGAAGCTCGACCAGCTCTCGAGCGTGCCCTTGTAGACGTTGTTCGTCAGGTGGTCGATGCAGACAAAGCCCATCGAGGGCACGTGGAGGGGATTGTCGAGGTCTACGAAGTCCTGCAAGAAGCTCGATGCGCCGTCGTCGACGAAGTGGATCAACGACTCGCCGATCCCGTACACCGCACGCGCCCGTCCATACTCGGGCTCGCGCAGGTAGGGGCGCGCGCCGCGGGCCACGCACGTCGCATGGGCACGCTCGGCGTCGTTGAAGCGCAGGCCCATCGACGCGATACACGGGCCGTGGTGCGCTCGGAAGCGACCCGCAAAGGAGTCGGGCTCGCGGTTGATCACGAAGTGGATCTCGCCCTGGCGGTAGTAGACGAGATCCCGCGACGTGTGCCGCTTGAGGCGCGAGAAACCCAATCCTCGAAGCAGCACATCGAGCGCGTCCGGATCGGGACCCGCGAGCTCGACGAACGCAAGTCCCTGCATGCCCAATGGATTCGTCGTGCTCATCGGCTGCCTTCCCTCCGCCCGCTTTTCCAGGAGCCGGGAAAGCTAGGGGGTCAGCACGTTGAGCGAAATCACATAATATTGCGCATCTCGTTCAGATAATGAGAACGAGTGCTCAGCCTCGACCAACTGCTCGTGCTCGAGACCATCGAGCGCACGGGAAGCTTCACGGCCGCTGCCGTCGAGTTGCACCGAGCGACCTCGGCCGTGAGCTACGCCATCAAAACCCTCGAGTCCGAGCTCGACCTCGAGCTTTTCGACCGAAGCGGGCATCGGGCCTCGCTCACGGCTGCCGGCCGCATCGTGCTGGACGGCGCCCGCGAGGTGCTCGAGCACGCGCGAAGCCTCGAGCGCACAGCAAAGGTGCTGCGCAACGTGTGGGAGCCGCGCCTCTCCGTCGTGCTCGATGGGCTTTTGCCCATGCGGCCCGTCGTGAGCACCATGCAGCGCTTCATCGAGCTCTCGGCCCCGACCCGCGTCGAGCTCACGGTCGACTACCTCGAAGGCGTCGAAGAGCAGTTCGAGGAGCGCGAAGCCGATCTCATGATCGCCCTCGACCCACGCCCCGATCCACACCGCAGCGCGCGTCCACTCGCGCCCGTGGAGATGGTGCTCGTGGTCGGACGCACGCACCCGCTGTCGCGCCTGAAGCGCCCGGTACGGCGCGCAGACCTACGCAAGCACGTCGAGCTCGTGGTCGCCGCGCCCTCACGCCACACGGGGCGCGCCCCGCCGCTCGCGCTCGGCAGCACGCAGCTCATGCAGTGGCCCGACTTCCCGTCGAAGCTCGAGGCTCTGCTCGCCGGCCTCGGCTACGGCTGGCTGCCGAGGCACCTTTCGGCCGCGGCCCTCGAGGCAGGCTCACTGCGTTTGCTCGGCTTCGAGGAGGGCGACAGCCACCTGTTCACGCCGCAGCTCGTCTCCCGCGCCCACGTCGCCCAGGGCCGCGCAGCAAGCCTCTTCGCACGCTACCTCGTCGAAGCGCTCGGCTGCTGAAAGCCGCAGAAAACCGCGGGATGTAGCGCCCGGAGCGCCGATCTACCGGCCGGCTTTGTGAACCGACTGACCGACCTTCCACATGGGACAGGGAGAACACATGCGCCTGAGATAGATTGCTCACATGGCCCAGTCCTTCGCCCGATGGGCGGCGCTCGCCGCGCTGTCAGCTGCTTGCGGCAGCGGGCCGAGCATCGAGCTTCTATCCCGCGAAGTGGTGGCCGCGGACGCCGGGCGCGACGAGCCAGACAAGCGGGTCCCCGCGGCTCTCGGGCGCGAGATATGGTTTCTCCCTCCCGGGGCGCTCGGCGATCCCAAGCTGGTCGACAGCGATGGGGACGGCTACACGGACGCCGAAGAGATCTTCCTCGGCACAGACCCCAGGGGTGAAGGCGGGGAGTGCGCGTTCGGGTCCTACTCGGTTGTGCAGCGAAAGCGCGCGGTGGACATCATGCTGGTGGTCGACAACTCGAGCAGCATGGATGAGTACATCAAGGCCATCGTGGCGCGCATCAATCACGACTTCGCGGCCATCCTGGCAGAGGCCGAGGTCGACTATCGGGTCATCGTGATCTCGCGCCACGGCGCCGTCGATCACACGAGCGGCAACAGCTGCGACGATCACGGGATCTGCATCGAGCCGCCCCTGGCCGCAGGCGCTTGCGATCCCAACGCCCCGCCCAAGGAAACCGAGCGTTTCAAGCACTACAGCGTCTGCATCGACAGCACCGACGCGCTCGTGAAGGTTCGCCGCGCCTTCGACGGCACCGAGGTGAGTCGCTACTTCTCCGCGCCCAGAAGCCTTGTGACCATCGCCGGCTCCGCGGCGGGCTTTCAACAGAGGTTACGCGACGGCGCCTTTCGTACCTTCGTGATCGTGAGCGACGACGACTCCGCAACCAGGGACACCGAGTTCGTCCATTGGCTCTACTCGCTCGACCCGCGCTACTTCGGCACCGCGGCCGAGCCGAACTGGCGCTTTCACTCCATCGTCAATCTCGCCGAGAACCCCGACGATCCGTACGCGGCTTGGCCGTCTGGCGCAGGCCTGATCGAGCGCGGGTGCTACGACAACACGAACCGCTGGATCGGGGCCGACTACCAGCGTCTCAGCATGCAGAGCGGCGGCCTGAGGTTTCCCTATTGCCGCAACGACAACTACAACGCGGTGTTCCGCGCGGTCGCCGCCTCGGTCACCGAGTCAGCCACGCTACCCTGTAGGTTCGCGCCTGCCCAGACTGGCGACGACGGCAGCGCCGACTTCTCACGTGTGCTCGTGGTCTACGAGAGCGGCAGGTTCAAGCGCACC
Source organism: uncultured Polyangiales bacterium (assembly GCA_964398415.1). Classification (GTDB taxonomy): domain Bacteria; phylum Myxococcota_A; class Polyangia; order Polyangiales; family DASUME01; genus DASUME01. The sequence continues at coordinate 9,555 of CAYNOM010000079.1, forward strand.
CTCACCCGCGTGGCCCGGCTCGCTTCGTGCGTTGACGATGGCTTCTACGTCGTGGACGGCGAGATCAGACTGTGCCCCGTGATCTGTGACGAAGTGGCCTCCGACACCGACGCGAGCATCAAGACGCTGGTGGCCTGCTTCGACGAAGCCACCTGCGGAAACGGCAAGCTGGATGCGGGCGAGACCTGCGACGACGGAAACCGCATCGACGACGATGGCTGCGACGCCGGCTGCAGCGTCGAGCTCATCTGATCAGGGCACGAGCACCTTGCAGGCCGCCACCAGATTGTAGGCGTCGGGGTTTGTCTTGAGCACCGTGCACACCTCGATGCAGTAGTTGGAACCGGTCTTGTTGGTGCAACAAGCATCGACTGCCCTCACCGCGGGCAACGCGCCGCCGAGGTTACTCTGATCGCACATGCCCTCGTCGGTGGCGGCGAGGCAGGCGATGACCGCTGGGTCTTCGGCGCCGCCTGTGTTCATCTCGCAGTGCGACACGCAGCCCGTACGATCTGAGCCGGCAAAGCCCAGCATGGGTAGTTGGTCCATGAGAAAGCCCGCCGCCATCGGGTTGTCGGCAAGACACGACCCAAACAGGTCGCAGACCACATCGCAGGCCAAGGGGCCCGCCGCACCATCCCCGCCGTCGGCACCCGCATCGCTCGCAGGGGGTGGCGGTGCAGCGTCTGGCTCCGGCGGAAAGCACAGGCCCCTGCGGTACACGAGGTCGTTCTTGCCGCACGGATCGTCGAACTGACAGCCGGCCGCGGCGAACGCGAGCAAGGTGATCGGGAAGAGCCGCACGCTCATGGCGCCTCCGCGCTGGCCTGAGCCACGTGACGCTGCGACACGAGGGCCGTCTGCACGCGACCGTCGCGAACCATGGCGACCACACGCGCGCCCTTCGGTGCCATGGACAAGGGCAGGTAGGCGATCGAGCCCGAGAGCGCAGGCACGACGCGCGCGATCAACGCGGTGCTCGGCACCACGCGCGGAGGCGTCGCGGTGCCACGCACGCGCTGGTCGATCCAGAATCGCGCCACGCCATCCGCGTCGAGGCCCATGACGGCCAGATCGAACTGCTGCCTGAGATCGCTCTCGGGCGGCAGCGCGAGTGGGCGGATCGCCTCGCCGCTCGGCCAAAAACGCGTCTCGCGTCTGTAGATGGAGCGGAGATCGGGGCCACTCAAGGCCTCGGTCGACACGCCGGGATGGACGATGACCGCGAGCGGCTCGGGGCTGCCGGACGCCACGGGAGCGGTGCCGGACGAGAACCCGAAGGCCCACAGCAATGACAGGATGAGGACGATGCGTGTCATGTCAAAACGCCAGGACCCAGCGGGCTGAAAGAACGTGAAAGTTGTGGACGGAGTGATCTCCGTCGTTGGCTTTCAGATCGAAGAAGTGGGCGTAGCCGTACTGCCATTTGATGTGGCTGTAGGGCGAAAAGTGCGTATTGACGCCCGGCGCGGAGGCGAGCAACGCGTCGCCACGCCCTGTCGGAATGTACTCGAGGTCCTCGAGAATGAATGGCTCGAACCAGCCGATGCGGTGAGCAAGAATGACGTAGGTGTTGTAGCGAACTCGATCGGGCTCCAGCACCCCCGGCGGCTCGAGCTGCGCGGTCCCACGCTTTCCCTCTTCGTAGCGCCGACTCGAGATGAGCCCCTCGGCACGCAGCCGCGTGTTGCCGTGGTCGAGGCTGAAATCGAGGCCTATCGCCTGCTCCGTGGACGACAAGGAGTTCACGACTTCGATCTCGACCGGCTCGATCGACGTGAGGTTCTTCGTGATGTCGTCGTGTTTGCCCCAGTAGCCAGTCATGCCGAGCTGAACTTCGGAGCGGCCGCTGTGACTCATGAAAAGACGAAAGCCAACGGCCTTGTTGTCGGTGAAATCGACGAGCGATGCATCGCCGCGGCCGTTCGACACCGTGACGTGGTAGCCAAAGCTATAGGGCGGACGGTTGTAGCGCCCCAACACCTGCACGCCGGTCTGAATGCGGGGGATAGCTTGCTGCAGGATCATCTCGGGCAAGGTCCCCGCGATCAGCGTGGGCCAGCCGTGGTCGATGTTCCAAATGCCCCAGGGGGTAAACCACTGCCCGGCGCGAACCTGCAACAGATCCGAGTACGAGTATTGGAGCCAGGCGCGCTCGAGCACGATACCGCCCCAGCGCACATTGTTGCTTCCCGTCAGATCGGCGAAGTCCCAAATATTGGTGTTCACACGTCTGTATCCACCACCTAGCCCGCCTAGCCCCTGCTCTTGGCCATGGGGCATGTTGGTGAAGCGGACCTCGACCAGAGCACGCCAGTGATCCTCGGGTCGTGCATCGAAGTAGAGGTTGACGTTGCCGAGCGCGAACGTGGTCTCGCGCGTCCCGGCGACCTCGCGATAGAACGAGGTCTTCGGGATCCACTGTCGTTGGAGATTCAAGTCCATGAAGCCATAGAGCTGAATCTTCTCCGGAGTCCCGAGCGCCGCGCCCTCCTCGTCGGCCGCGAGGCTCTCGAGCAGCTGCGCCTCCTGTGCAGCAGCCTGACTCTCCTCGAGCGTCGATAGGCGTTGCTCGAACAGCGCCTGCTGCTCCTCGCGCAGCTTGCGCTCCGCCTCGAGTTGTCGCTTCAAGAGCGCGACATCATCGTCCGCGTCGACGCTGGGCGCGCTCTCGGACGAAGGCCCTTCGGGCGCGGCCGGTACCGCAGGCTCCGCGGTGTCCTGGGCCCACGCGACGCGGCACACTGCCCAGAAGGCCGCCCCCCACCACCATGACCTCTTCAACCGTCCCCCGCTTGCGATCCTTTCGTACGAACAGGCCCCCACCTGTTCGTCGGATCACTCCGCGACGGTATCGCGCCACACATGCGCGCTGCAACACTTTGCGACGCGGCGGCCTACACGCGCGCTGTACGCAAAGGTGCGCGGGTCACATCTTCGCGGCGGTCGCTCCGCGCGTCGGCAACCTGAGGCCATGCATCGCAAACTGTTCTTCACACCACTCTTCGGCTTCGCTCATCGTCCCCACCACGCGATAGGGAGACGGCATGTCGGACAGCCACAACACCGCCGTGAGCACGCCGCGCACCACGGTCGAGTTCATCACGAACGCAATGCCCACACAGTTCTTGCGCGTGATGTCGGCGTGCTTCTTCATCCATTCCGCTTGCTTCTTACGGAGCGCGGGCGGAGCCGACCAGCCCGAGCGCGAGTCGTAGATGACGGCTGTCTTCTGCCCCGTGCGAACCGTGCGATGGATGTTCCGCTCGAGTAGCTCGAGCAATTGGTCGAACTCTCGCTCGTCCACCTGAGCCTGGTAGCGAATCGTGATCAGGGGCCACCGGCTCTCGTCGAATTCGATGGTTTTCAAGCCACACCCCCAGCCGTGGATCGTATCCCAAGCGCGCGAGGCGCCGCAAACGAGAAGCCGAGAACGAAAGGGACCACACTGCCCCGCGAGAGCCTCACCCCTAGGGGTGATTTGCGCGCCAAAGACATGCACAAGAGGACAAGTGCGCGTATAGCGTCGCCATGCGCATCTCCTCCCTTACGCGCTCGTGGCAGCCTTGCGTCCTGGCCGTGCTCTTCGGCCTCTGCAGTGCACGCGCAGGCGCCGAAGCGGCGCGCCCGAATCCCGAGCCTGCAAAGAGCGACCCGCCGAAGTCCGAGCCTGCTGCGGCCAAACCGAGTCCCGAAAGCCTCGAGGCCAAAGCGGCACCGATCGAGCACTACCGCCTCGACAATGGGCTCGAGGTCGTGCTCGTACCCGACCCGCGGCTACCGCGAGTGGCCGTGTCGGTGCGCTATTTCGTAGGCGCCGGCGATGACCCGAATGGCTATCGAGGCCTCGCTCATCTCACCGAACATCTCATGTTCGAGGGGCTCCGTGACGAGGCCCACCGCGACTTCTTCGAGTATCTCGAGAACGGTGGCTCGACCGACGCCAACGCCACCACCGACCTCGACCGCACCATCTATTTCGAAGAGCTGCCCAAGGAGCGGCTCGAGCTCGCCCTGTGGCTCGAGAGCACGCGGATGGCATTTCTGCTCAACCATCTGAAGCCGGCCGATCTCGAGCGAGCCCGCGCGGCCGTGCTCAACGAGTGGGACATGCGCGTCGGAGGTGGGGGCCTGCGCGCGCTCTGGGCGCTCGTGTCCGAGGAGCTCTACCCCGAAGGGCACCCCTATCGTCTGCCCAACGATCACCCCAAAGACCTCGAGGCCATCGAGCTACGCCACGTGCAGTGGTTTTTTCAACGCTACTACGGGCCCAACAACGCGCGACTCGTGGTGGTGGGCGACTTCGATCCGAAGGCAACGCGGGAGCGCATCAGCACGTACTTTGGTCCACTGCGTGCGCGCGGCCCAGCGCCCAAGCCGCCTCGAGCCCAGATGCCCACGTTGCGCGCTGAGCATCGCTTGGAGGTCGAATGGCCCTTCAAGAACCAGCTTTGCGCCTTCGTCTGGCCGACACCCCTCGTGGATCCCGCGGACCGCGCCGCCATGGATGTGGTGATGAATCACCTGAACACATTGATCTACCACCGGCTGGTGCGTGAGCAGGGTACCGCACGCTACACCTGGAGCTCCCAGGATGACCTCGCACGGGGCACCGCGCTCAACGTGGTCGTGTCCTTCGACGCCGAAAAGTCGCGGGACGAGGTGCTGAAGGGCCTCGGCGCGATGATCGATCGAGTGCGCCAGGGAGGCTTGTCCGACAAGGCCCTGTCACAGGCCAGACAGCGCCTGACACGTAGGGCCTTCATCGCTGGCGAGTCTCTTTCGCAGCGTGCCTATGCCCTTGCCCAAGCAGACCACGTCGAGCGCGACGAGCTCGAGGCGCGTGCCGCGCGCTACGCCGCCGTGCGTTCCGAGGACGTGCAGCGCGTGGCGAGCACCTGGCTACTGCCCCAGCGACAGCTGCGTCTGTGCGCCACGCACGACGAGGACGCCCCCAACCAGGGCAAGCTGGTCGATCGCGAGATCCTCGACGGAGTGAAGCCATGACCCGCCGCGCTCTGTGCTTGTGCCTCGCCCTCGCCGGATGCGCGAGCCGCCCCGCCTTACCGCCACCGAGCACCCCGCTCACGGCGACTCCCAGCTCCGTGGCGCGCCCGGCCCCCGAAACCGAGAGGGCTCCCCATGCCCCGAACCTGCCAGCCGTCCACGAGATCACGCTCGACAACGGCCTCAGGGTGCTCGTCGCCGAGCGCCGCGCCTTCCCGCACCTCAGCCTCGCCCTCATCACGCTGCGCGGCGGTGAGGACGGTCGCGAGCTCGAGAGCTCGGGTCTCGCGTCCGTCGTCGCGGAGCTCGTCACCTTGGCAGGCATCACCCCTCCCGACGACAGCCCCGCGCCCGTCCGAGACGCCGCGCGTGCCGGCGACGCAGCCAACGACGCCGCGCGCGCCGAGGAGACCCCACTCGTCTTCGTCTCGAGCCTCAAGCTGCCCCATGCGGCTGGCGTCACGACGCAGGTCGAGCGCGCCCAGCTCGACCAAGCCATGCTGAGCATTGCCACCTCGGTCATCGAGCCCGACCTCGACGACACCGCGCTCACGCGCGCCCGGCGTGCGGTCGCGTCCGAGCTCGCCGACCTGCGCGACAGCGCCTACGGCGTGGCCGTCAACCACATGATGCAGCGGCTTTATGGGCCCAATCACGTGCTCGGGCAGCACGCCAAGCTGGCCATGGAGCGCGCCGACGAACACGATCTCGCAGCCGTGCGCAAGGGCTACCAAGCGCGCTTCGTGCCTGCCGCGAGCGTGCTGATCGTAGCCGGAGACGTCCGCGCCACGGAGGTCGAGGCCCAGGCGCGCGAGCTGTTTGGTACGTGGAAGAACGTGGCCGAAG